>JAYYJC010000239.1:0-10000 GCA_036146655.1 Myxococcota bacterium
ATCACCCGCACGGTGATTCTAGCATCTACGATGCCATGGTCCGTCTGGCTCAGCCTTTCTCTCTTCGACATCCACTCGTTGACGGCCAAGGTAATTTTGGATCCATGGATGGCGATGCGGCAGCTGCAATGCGTTACACCGAAGCCAAACTACGGCCGCTAAGCATTGAACTGTTAAGCGAACTTAAACAGCAAACCATCAGCTATCGCCCAACTTATGATGGTCAATTGTTCGAACCCATCGTTTTGCCAGCGCAATTTCCAAACCTTCTCATCAATGGTGCAGAAGGGATCGCTGTTGGAATGTCGACACGGATTCCACCACACAACTTCAGAGAAGTCATTGATGCCTGTGTTCGACTAATTGACAATCCAGACGCCACTGCTGCAGATCTTGCAAAGAAGATTAGAGGCCCTGACTTTCCAACGGGTGGTGTCCTGCTAAACGAAACGGAAGAAATCAAAAGCTTCTACGAAAAGGGGCAAGGCTCATTTCGACTGCGAGGCTGCTGGAATCTTGAAAAGGAAGGCAGAACACCTCAGATCATTGTCACTGCAGTTCCTTATGGGGTCAACAAAGCCACGCTCATCGAAAAGATCGGTGACCTTATTGCCAATAAAAAAGTACCACAACTGGTTGACATAAGGGATGAGTCCACCGAGGATGTGCGAATTGTACTGTCTTTCGCCAAAACCCGTGGAACCAATCTTGAAAGAGATATGGCAGCAGCAATGGGCTACCTGTGTCGATATACACCACTCCAAACCACATTTCCAATGAACCTGACTTGTCTGATTCCCACAGACAACCCTGATGTGGCCACTCCCATACAAGCCAACATTCGTGACATTCTTCATCACTGGCTGAAGTTTCGGCTTCAAACCGTGCAAAAGCGTTTCGAGTACGAGCTCAACTTACTCAATAAAAGAATTCACATTTTGAATGCCTTCGCCGTCGCATTTGATGTTCTTGATGAAATCATTGCCATCATTCGAGCCTCAGAAGGTCGAAGAGATGCCCATGAAAAATTGATCGATCGCTTCGGCTTTGATGATGAACAAACCGACGCCATATTGGACCTTCGTCTTTACCGACTGGCCAAACTCGAAATCCATGTCATTAAGGAAGAACTTGCAGAGAAACTCGCCGAGGTTGCTCGAATAGAAGGAATCTTATCCTCAAGTGCAAGTCTCTGGGATGTCGTTCGTCATGAACTTAAAGAACTCCGAAAGCTCTACGGAGAACCACGGAGAACCACCATCGGGGGTGAATCCGCTGAAGTCGAATTGGCAGATGAGTCGAGTTACATCATCGAAGAAGACACCTATGTCATTGTGACATCAGACGGTTGGATTAAAAGGCAAGGTCGATTTAGCCAAATCGAAAAGATACGGATACGGGATGGCGACAGCATCATGGCAATCGCACATGCCACGACAAAGCAGACTGTGTCCTTCTTCAGTACTTTGGGTGGTGTGTATGTCATGCGGATCGACGATATCCCATCGACTTCAGGCTATGGGGATCCCCTTCAAAAGTACTTTTCATTTGCGGATGGTGAACGGCTGGCAGGCGTGATCTGCCACGACCCTAGGAGCCTGCCAAAACCCTCGCCACAAGTAGAAATCGAAGATCCAAACTATCCCCCACCATACGGAATTGCATTGACCAAAAAAGGGAGAGCCATACGGTTTTCCCTGTCCACACAATCAGAACCTACCAACAAAGTAGGCCGTCGCTACATGAAACCAAATGGCAAAGATGACTCTGTTTTCTGCGTCTATCCCGCAGCTGGAAATGAATCCCTCTGCATGGCCACACTGCAGGGGCGAGCCCTGTGCGTAGCTGTAGGTGACATCACACTGGTTCGAAATCCTGGAAAAGGGGTTTTTGCGATGAAACTCCAAGACAAAAACGACGGAATCTGTGCAGCAGAGCTCAGTGCACTCCCAATGGAAGGCCCTGAGGTCGAGACATCCAGAGGCCGAGAACTCAAAATCTATCCCAAAAAGTACAAAGGCACTCGAGCAGGCAAAGGAAGTGTGATTATCCAAAGGGGAACACTTGGGGGATGGCAATGGCCTGTTCAACGGTTTGATTTACTTCATGCTGAAGACCAAAACTCTGACAGCGTCACAGAAGCAAGCAGCGAAGACTCCTCGACAAGTGAAGATTTATCGACATCAGAAGACTCAATTGGAAGCAGTTCATTTCAAGAAGATTACACACTTGAAGCGACAAATGACCTGACTGAATCCAGTCGACTATCCAATATTCCACTGCCGTTCACAAACTTTGACCCACAAGGAGACGATAAAAAATGAGCTATACCGCAGAAAATATCTCCGTCCTTGAAGGATTAGAACCCGTTCGAAAAAGACCGGGAATGTACATTGGCGGCACAGGTTCGGACGGCCTACACCACTTGATCTGGGAAATTGTTGACAATGCAGTAGATGAAGTCATCAATGGGTATGCCACAACGGTACATGTCACCTTACACAGCGACGGTAAAAGCATCTCTGTTAAAGACAACGGACGGGGAATCCCAATCGACATTCATCCCAAAGTGGGTGTCCCTGCCTTACAGGTCATTCTGACCACTCTGCATGCGGGCGGTAAGTTTGACCAAGGCAGCTATATTACCTCAGGTGGGCTTCATGGGGTCGGCTCAAGCGTTGTAAACGCCCTCTCCGAACAACTGGTGGCCACCATCCGACGAGATGGAAACCGGTGGCAACAACAGTACAAACGTGGAAAAGTGAAGTCAGAGCTCATCGATTTGGGACCCTGTCGAGGCACAGGAACTGAAATTCAATTTACACCCGACAGCAAAATATTTGATGTGGTGGAGTTTGACGCAGAGCGTATTTTGAAGCGGCTCGAAGTGAGTGCCTACCTCAATAAAGGACTCAAAATTGTATTTTTGGACGAAGCCAACCAAAGCAGAACAGAAATACAGCATGAAGGAGGCGTGGCCGATTTTCTTGCACACATTGCCAAGGGTTCTCACATTATCCCCAACAGTACATTCTTCCATAACCGAACCGAACTGCCGCGTGTCGACATTGCATTGTGCTGGACCGATACCACATCTGAGCGCATTCGCTCCTTCGTCAATGGCGTACCAACTCCCGACGGCGGGACCCATGAGCAAGGTTTAAAAGATGCCATTCTCCGTTCAGTACGGTCTTACATCGAAACCAACTCCGTCTCCATTCCAAGGGGAATTAAACTCTCTGCAGAGGATATTCGAGAAGGTGTAACAGCCATCTGCTCTATATTTATTCCTGATCCTCAATTTCAAGGTCAAACCAAGGACAAACTCAATAACCCTGAGGTTCGGGCTCAAATTGAAGGCATGATGCGGCCGTTGTTGTCGCAATGGATGTTGAACAACCAATCCATTGCAGATGCCCTGATTACCCGAATGGTCTTGGCCGCAAAGGCTCGACAAGCCTCCCGTGCTGCGAGTTCAAGTGTGCGACGAAAATCAGCAACCAATCGAAGGCTTAACCTACCAGGAAAACTTGCCGATTGTTCGGTCCGAGATGCAAGCCTCTCTGAATTGTTTATTGTCGAAGGTGATTCGGCGGGTGGCTCAGCAAAACAAGGACGAGATCGCCGCACACAAGCCATTCTTCCTTTAAGAGGAAAGGTACTCAACACTGAACAAGCCACCCTCAAAAAAATTCTCGCCAACAAAGAAATCTCAGACATCATCAATGCGCTGGGCTGCGGGATTGGAAAGGATTTTAATCTCGATCATCTCAGATACAATAAAATAATTCTGCTGATGGATGCAGACCAAGATGGATACCACATTGCCACGCTCCTGCTCACATTTTTCTACCGCCACATGAGACCGCTGATTGACCACGGACACATATACCTCGCTCAACCGCCCCTTTATAAAATTGTCATTGGCAACAAAACACACTGGGTCAACGATGATCGAGAAAAGGACAAACTGCTTAAGAAAGTGTCTGCACGGCAAAAGCCCAGTATTTCTCGCTTTAAAGGGCTTGGAGAAATGATGCCAAAGACACTTTTTCAAACCACACTTGACCCCAAAAAACGCACACTCCTCCAAGTCGATATCCCCGAAGGATCGGCTTTAGATACCGAAAACATCATCTCAGATCTGATGGGCAAAGATGTCAAGAACCGCTATCACGCCATTATGAACTTCATGGCTGTGGTTGACTTTGTCGATGTTTAAAAATTAGATTTCAATATCTATTTCGATTTCTTCGTCATTCAATTCCACTTCTAATGTGGAATCCAAACCGGTTGCTTTCTGCTCATTGTTTTCCTGTTTCAGTTTTTGCGCAAAGTCAAAAATGGCTTCTGCAGGCATGGGCTTGGCAAAATAGTACCCTTGCACCAGCCGGCAGGACATTTTAAAAATGGCGTCCAGTTCTTCTCGATTTTCGACCCCCTCAGACACCACCTCCATCTTTAAAATGGAGCCCAGTTCAACGATTTTATTGAGAATGGCTGCCCGTCGCTCTGAGTTCACGACGCCTTGAACAAAAGCCCTATCAATTTTAAAGCCATACAGAGGAAAGCGCTCCAAATAGGCCAGAGAAGAATACCCGGTGCCAAAGTCATCGAGATAAACTTGAAGGCCGAGAGACTGAAGCTCCTTAAGAACCTGCAACGCATGGCTTTGATTTTCGATTAACGAACTCTCGGTCACTTCGAGCTTGAGAAGAGAAGGGTCTATGCCAGAGACGCTTAGACAAAAGTCGATTTGACCTTGTAATCGCGGAGAAGCGAATTGTTCTGCGGCAAGATTGACTGAAACAGCAATCGGCATGCCCTCTTGGGACCACTTTGAGACCTGCCGGCAAGCCTGATGAAGCAGTTGCCAACCCATGGGAACCACCAAGCCGGTTTCTTCAGCCAGTGGTAAAAAGACATTGGGAAAGGTAAGTCCTCGGCTGGGATGATTCCAACGCACGAGGGCTTCACAATACGCAATGGTATTGGTGGTAATGTCAACCACCGGCTGGTAATATAAAACAAAGTCTCGATTAACCAGAGAACGGCGAAAATCAGACTCAAGTTGAAGCCGTTCGAGCGCATCTTCTTGCATGGTTCTCACGAAGATCTCATACTGTCCTCGACCTCTTTTCTTAGCCTTAGCCAGTGCAATGTCGGCTTCTTGAAGCAGTTCTTCAGAGCTTTCACGCCCATCAGTGAGGGACACTCCGAGACAAACGGAGCTGAAGATGTCTTGCTCCTCAATTTGGAAGGGTTGCTTTAATGACATGAGAATGCGATTGGCAATAATATCAATCGAATCCTGAATCCCCGGTCCGAATACCAATATGGAAAACTCATCTCCACCTCTTCTGGCAACCACATCACGGTCTCGAACAGCCTGATGCAAACGGCGAGAAATTTGGATGAGCAACTGATCTCCAGCATTGCGACCCAGACCAGAATTGACCAACTTCAATCCGTCTACGCCGACATAGACGACACCCACTTCGTATTCTTTGACCTTGGTGGCATTTGAAAGTGCAGTATTCAGGTACTGATGAAAGGCGCCTGAGTTGGGCAGACCTGTGAGCTCATCACGCATCATGGTCAAATCTTGGCGCCACGAAACACCATGCCGAGCCACGGCAAAACGAATGGCGTGTTGCAAGTCCTCAGCAGAAGAGTCCTTTGGAAGCACATCCGTCGCACCCAGTTGAAGGGCTTTTTCATAGAGTTCTGGTGTGACCGTTGGAAGCATGACAATGACAGGTGCCATAATCCCTAAAAAAAGCAATTCGTGAAGTCCCGCTAGCTGGGTGGCCTCTTGTCCCGAAGCACCGTAAAGGACAATGGAAGGAGAGAGATTGGTTGGGTCAATATTTTTTAAATCACTGGCAGTTGTGACGGTTGCATATGGATCAGCCAAGCGGACAGTCGTACTCAGACGGTTGTTGTCAATTTGATTGGGCTCAAGCAAAAATACTGAGAGCGAATCAGACATTGTGATCACCTAAACTCAAGTTCCTATCGGTCATCATATAAAAGAAATCCACAGAACACAAATTCAATCTAATGCATTGGCGTGCAATGATCACAATAAAATGTCGCCCGTCCAGCTTGGACGAATCGTCGAATGAGCTGGCCACATCTTCGACATGGCTCCCCTGCACACCCATAAACCCAAAATGCCGATGGTCGAGTGCCACCTTGAGTCACATAATGGATCTCACGGCCGCTTTCTTCCGCAATAATCTCAGACAAATAGGCAGATGTTGCAGCTGATATGGCGGTCCATTCTGCATCGGTCAGTTGGTTTGTAGGTTGCGATGGTGCCACCTGTGCACGGTAACAAATTTCAGAGGCACAAATGTTTCCGAGTCCGGCAACACACCCTTGTCTGAGCAAGGCATTTTTTATGGGTGCTTTAATGCCCCGAAATCGATTTTTCCACCATTCCCCATCATGATTGTTCGGGTAAATCTCGGGACCAATGCCTTTATTTGTCCAAAATGCGTTGAGTTCGGTGTCAGGAATGAACCAAATACCCCCAAACCGGCGCACATCTACAAACCAGATCGAGTCCACCCCGTTGACCATTATAAATGCTCTAGAATGCTTTCGTTGCGCGCCCAAAACCAACTTACCGGTCATTCGATAATGAAAGAGCACACGCATTTTGCCAACAGGCAGGATGGTGTATTTTCCCCTGCGATATGTCACCCCGGCCAGACCAGAAACCGTGTCAGTTCCATCGGACTTGAGAATTTTCGAATCCAACAGGTGTAGCGTGATATGCTGGTTTTCAGTCCAGCGCCGCAAATTTTGTGTCATCACTTCTACTTCTGGCAGCTCTGGCATTCACGCCTCCATGCAATACCCAACGCTGCACGCACTATATCCCAAACACAGCCCAAATGGTTGGACTGTTATCAGCTATGTAGGACTCTGCGCACTCTTGTTGTGGCCCATATGGTCAGGGACCCGTCTGGCAGGCATGTTGACTGTTGACATGGCAGACACCCTTTACTTCCAAAGGGCATTTTTTCAGCATTGGTTTGGCCATCAATCCGTCAATTCCAATGTCCAAACTGATGGAATCTGGCTCTGGCTCCCGAATTGGCTGGATCACCTCACAATGATGCCGTTTCGGGTTTTTCCATTTCCATGGTCTGCCAATCTGTGGTGGCTCTGCGTGTGGTCGAGTGGTGGATTGATGACACACTGGGTGGCTCAAAAAATGGGTGCCTCCACCCAACATGCATTTTTATGTGGGGTGAGTTGGCTGCTGAGTGAGTCCATTTTAAGAGAATTAAACCTCTTTCATGCCCCTCAGAGCATGACGCTTTTTTTACCACTCTTTCTGCTTGCACTCATTCGCTGGACAACCAAACCATCGAACACAAATGCACTCTATCTTGGTGTGATTTTTGGAGTAAATGCCCTCATTTATTGGTACAACGCCCTTTTTCTAAGCATCTTGATTGTACCCGCCGCAATAACGACCCGACACAAATCCTTAATCTGGATACTGTGTTCCATCATTCTCATGTGTGGATACCCACTCTGGGATTACCTTTCCCTTGATTCCCCACTGATCAATCACAGCCTGTCAGAAGAAATTCAGCGAAACAGTCAGTGGCTCGTAGCAGACAGAAGCCACCGTGTGTCACTTGTCTTGGGACTGGCATGCCTGGTCCATTGCCTTCGCTCCAAGAAGGACTGGCAATGGTTTACGCTTCTCACTGTAACCGTGCTTCTATCAACAGGTGGGATGCTGTGGACCACCCTTCAAGGTCTCCACCCCTTTCTGGAACGGCTGCATTGGCCAGAACGGTGGACTGTCTTGGTCCCATTGTTGATGATACCAATTCTTATTCAAATCAAAAAACCGTTCATTTGGCTGGCCCTTTCTCTCATAGAAACAGGGTTATTCTCTCCCAATTTACCGATTGCAACCACAGACTTAACACCTTACCAATGCCTTGCTCAACTGTCAGATATCGATGGCATGGTGATTGAAGTCGGTCACCTCAATCCAAAACAGGGACCGTGGATTGCCCTCCACCAGCAGTTCCATAACGCTGACGTGCCCGGTCCAATAGGGATACCCCCGCAACACCGTTCAAAAGATCAATGGAACGGTTGGCCAGAGGCACAAAAATGGGAACAGCTATTTTCTGGTATTTCGGACTGGGAAAATGAATCTTTTGAACAACTTAATGCACAAGGCATTGCGGCCATTTTGTTGATGCCGCCACCGCTTTCTGCCCTGTCTCAAGCCGAATACAATCGATACAGACTCCAGCTGTCCACACACATCGGTCCGGCAGAAGAACTGGGCTGCGCTCACCTGTGGTGGACTGGAGAAACCCAGTTTCCACTTCATTCAGACAGTTCACCTTCGCCCATTCCAACCGTTCAAAAAACAATCATTGAACGGCTAGATGCCTTTTGATGCCGAATATTAAAATGGCACTCATCAACCTTGACTATTGATCTTTCCCAAATCTCTGTCATAGAATATTGGGATGCTTTTGATTTCACCCACCATTCGATTTCTACGCTGCTTGGGCAGTGGTGGTTTTGGAGCGGTCTATTTGGCAGAAGCCCAATCCCAATCTGGGCTTTCACAAAAAATTGCTGTCAAAATTTTGAATTCGAAAATGTCTCAAATCAAGGACATTGTTGCTCGGCAACGAGATGAAGCCCGTCTACTGGGAATGCTCAATCACGATCACATCGTTAAGGTGTATGATCTTGGTGAAATCAATCATCAATCTGCCATTTTCATGGAATACATCGAGGGTGTAGATCTGAGACAACTCAGTCAAAGCATTCCAATTCCTGCTCGGATTGCCATCCTTATATCGGCTGCAGTGGCAAGCGCACTCCACGCGGCTCAACACACCACCAATCCTAAAACAGGCCAACCATTGGCCGTTATTCACAGAGACATCAAACCTGCAAACATATTGCTCAGTGTGACAGGCATTCCAAAAGTGTTGGATTTTGGAATTGCAAGAGGTGATTTTGATCGAGAAGGAGAGACCAAATCCGTCCAATTTGGAACCGCCCATTACATGGCGCCAGAACAGCTCCTCTACGGCACTCAGAGTGCCAGTGTTGATGTCTTTGCATTGGGCCTCACGCTTTGGGATCTTCTGACTCAAAAACCTCGAACACGGCTGCCACTACACGAAGTTCCCTTTAATCAAAAACTGGAAATGATGCTGCAATCACTTCATGCAAACCGAAAGCATCGCACCGTTATTCCACTGCTTTCAAGGATGCTTGCCTATCAGCCTCATAAACGGCCCAATGCACAGACCGTTGAATTTGAACTGCTTCAAATCTCAGATGAACTTGATGGACCCAATCTAATCAGTTTTGCCAAACAACATGTGCGTTTTCAAATCAATACCACACACCCAAATCACCCGCTTCCCCAACCCAGCCAAAGTTCAAATATTACAATTGATGGCTTTAAAAAACCACAAACTTCAGCAGAAAGAACGGCCATTCCGTCACGATATTGGGGACTGATGATTTTGATTGTAACGCTTTCATTTGGAACATATCTGATTAATCTACAAAACCGCAGCGCATCACCCAAGAATCAGTCCATGCCACAGATTGCCATTGAAGGCGTTATGTCACCAACGAAGCCAACAAAAACAATACCCATACAAACTGAACCCCCATTGGCCCTTCAAACTAAAAAACAAGCACAGGACATCATCCAAGAGAACAGTAGACCTCAAACACAAACACAAACTCAAATACAAAACAATCAAGAAGTTCAACCGACCACTCAGCATACTGTACACATTCATTCCATTCCTGCGGGAATGTTAATCAAGTTAGATGGTCAGCAGGTTGGAATAACCCCCATACACGGGTTGCCCATTGCAACTGGGAAGCACGAATTGACATTGGTCGAGCTTCAAAGTGGAAAAGAGGAAAAAAGGCAGATTTCGATAGATTCAAACTCACCCAATACACTTCAATG
>JAYYJC010000240.1:0-14184 GCA_036146655.1 Myxococcota bacterium
GGCGCTTGAGGAGGGACAATGGCATATGCTTTTTTAGCTACAGGACTGCACTTGGCAACAGAGTGTCCGGACAGAATCGTCTTATTGGAAAAGAGCCATACCCACCTTCTTAGTGCGGAATATTCACAAGCAGAATCCACCATTACTGAATTTCAGTCCAGCCTAGGATGTGGTGAGCCACCAACGCCTCAATTGTTGGCACATTACTGGTTTGTGCACGGAGTCTGGTATCGGTACATTGGATTTAATGAACTGTCTGAAAGCTACCTTAATCAAGCGCTCATCGATGGATTTTGGGACGATCGATACGGTATCTCTCCTTGGACACCGAAGCCACCCAAGTATGAGTCATTTTTACTGAGCGAACAGGTCAAGAATGGCACACTATTGCTCAATCAGCAAGTAGCTTCAGCACATACCCTCATCCGCACGGGTCCCAACTTAGCACAATGGGTAGACTCAAACGGACATGTCTTAGATGGGGTAGAGATTTGGGCCTCTCCCAAAAGCGTGCACTACCTGTCGCCGAACAATAGCCGCTGGCCAGCACTAAGGTTCAGAAATGCAGCAAAATGGTCTGCCATCGCCTCAGCCGGATTTAGCACCCTTGCAATTTTTCAAAATTATAGGATGAATCAGGCTGAATCTTTACAAGAACTCGACCAACGGTTTGGATTTCAGATCGCCTACGGTTCACTTGGCATCCTGTCGGCCGGATTGAGTGCAGGCTTCTACCTCCAGTACCGGTTATATTAAGGGCTGAGGGTATAATATGCTGTGGCTCATATTTGGCTGTGGAGAAGAAATAACACCTGAACCCCCACCTTCAACCATTGAAGAGGAAGCTGTTGTTTTAGGTCAAGAAGTTCAAGCACTATGGACTCCAATAGAAGACTCCAAGAGCAAACTTAGCCGACACCGTTATTTGGCATGGGACCGAAACTTAAATGGAACCATTGACGACAATTCAGAACTCATCTCAGTCTTTGATACGGATGGAACGACGACATTTTCGGATGGTTTTGAAATGCTGTCCCATTACTTTGACTCAGACAAGAATGGGGTGCTGGAAAATGAAGAATTGTCTGAACTGTTGATCTGGACAGATGTAGAAATACCAACACTCTATAATCAACTCAATCTTAAAGAAACCCCAATTCTACAGGCACTCACAGATATCGGTATCACACGAATTAACCTTGAAGATCCAGAGGACAATGCGCCATTAACATGGACTGAGCTCTGTGTGATTCGAACGGATGAAGCAGGTCAACCGCTTTGGCTTCCCCCCAATGCCGGCCCTGTTGCAGAAGGGTGTGATCAACAGGTCTTAAACTGTCATGAGCCCCTAAGCATCATCGATTACATCAATAACGATGGAGAAGCAATCGACGAGGCGGCCGCAGACCAACTTCCATATTATCCAATGTCACAGCCGTTGGAGTCCTGTTTTCCTGGTCCAAGCCACTACCTTGATATCGAAACCTACCAGGAAGGGGACATCAATTCAACCATAGAGGCGACGGAACCAAACAACGAGGAGAGCGAGGAAGCGAACCCCGATGAAGAAGACAGCGAAGCAACTGAACTGACGGGCCTCCAAATTCCTGTGGACAGTTCTCAAGCCCTAGACTTTGACGCAGATGAGATTAGACCACTCACTGAGGATTCTATTCGTGAATTTGAGCAGGACACCGGATTAGACGGTTTACCGCCATCTGAAGCCAAGAGTGACTCACTCATCCATTCTGTAAAACGCTTTGCGCAGATCCATCGATTTGGACCCAGTTCATCCATGCTGACTGTTCAAACCTTTAAAGATGGCAATGCCTTAGGCGCATCTTTTGCCCATAACCATATCATTTTGGCCCGCGCGTGGTCTGGAAGCATTCGCTGGCATCCGACAGATCCGAATCAATGCCTGATTGAATTTAGAATCTCTGTTACCGGACTGGATCCAGATCCGCCGGACCTTCGCAAAGAGTTTGGCTTAGAGGGTGTTATCAGTGAAGAACAGCGAGGGGCCATTAAAGACATCATTCTGTCTGAGCCCTTACTCGACGCTAGAACACACCCGAATATTATTTTTCAAGCGTATGACTGTTCAGGTACCGATGGCATCATAGAAGTCACTGGCATTCTGACCATCCGTGGGGTTGAACGAGAAATCCGTTTTCCAATCAATGTCGATTTAGACAATGGTCTACATATCAAAGGCTTCTTTTTTGTACTCCACGAGGATTTCAAGCTAGAACCCTATCAGGGTCTACTGGGAACCACTCGAAACCGGCAACCGTTAAAGTTTTCATTCGAGCTCAACAGCCTTCCGGAATAACAAATGATGACCATACTATTATTATCAGCGCTCGCTTTGGCCATTCCACCTGAGGCACTCGAGGCCTTTCGCATTGAACTTCGACAATACCGCATCTACGATCTAGAACGCAGTACACCATTGCTTGAGAAGGCCTGTCAAGCGAAATACGAACCCGCCTGTGCATGGAAACGCAAAATGAAGCGAAAGGACATGACCGAGCGATTTGAAACAGCAACCGCTTTTTTTGATTCATATTGCGGCGAATCGGATCCATGGGCCTGTGTCATCGAAGGATGGACGCTTTCACAGACATCTGATGTTCCAAGCGTCCTAAGTCCCCACGCCAAAGCGCCTTCTCAGGCCTACCGCCTATTTGAACAAGCCTGTAAATGGGGAAACTCTCAAGGCTGTACAGAAATGGCCAAAATGCGCTTTCGAGGCGTTGGAATTATACAAGACACGGCATCGAGCGTTGAAGTTCTTTCACAGAGTTGTATTGCCAACAACACAGAAGCATGCATCATCCTTGGTACTTTTCGGACCACCGGAATTGGGATGCAAGTCGACATGCGTGCAGCCAAGCAGCTCATTTCACAAGCCTGTGAAAAAGGAGACCCAACAGGCTGTGCCATGCAAGGTGCATTGCTCATCAGTTTGGGAGATGAACAAACCGGACTCGCCATCCTCAAAGAAGCAAAAAACGCTGGAAGTTCAGAAGCGTATTACCGTCTGGGAGAACACTACTTCTTCGAAGAGACCCATGGACCAAGCGAGGGAAAGACCTTGCTAGAAGATGCATGTCGAGATGGGAGGCCCGATGCTTGTCACCTTTTAGGCGTTCAATACTCCTCAGGCGAATACCTCCCTCAAAATGACACAGTTGCCCTTCGGTATTTATCTCAAGCCTGTAAAGGCAGTACGCCTGAAAGCTGCCATGCCGCAGCTCTAAGCTATCACGAAGGCGTTGGCACATCCAAAAATAGCACCGAAGCGCGTCGACTGTTTAATGAAGGCTGTACGCAAGGATTTGGTGAAAGTTGTTTCTTTTTAGCGCTGTACGAGGAAGAAGGGATCGGTGGAAACATCGCCATTCCAGCAGCTCGGCAACATTATGAGCAGGCCTGCGAAGCACAAGATGCTCGTGCTTGCGTTAATGGGGCATTGATGCTCCTGGCGGGAGAAGGTGGAATTGCCATTCCCGAAAAAGCATTTGCATTTTTCGAGCGGGCTTGCGCATTGGGTGAAATTGGAGGCTGTGCATCGTTGGGCGCATTGTATGAAGATGGCATTGGTACAGAGCCCAATCTTGAGAAGTCCAGTTTGCTTTATGCCATGGCCTGTGATGGTGGAGATTCACAAGCCTGTGAAGCTCGAATGGACCTTGACCAAAAAGCTTTTTTAGGGAATCAAGACGCTTGTAATAATGGCGTTTCAAAGGCATGCTACCACATGGCAATGGCTTACGAAAAGGGACAAGGGGTAGAACAATCTCCGAATTTAGCGGCACAAGCTGCTCAAAAGGGCTGTGATGGAAATGACATGCCCTCCTGCACAAAAGTAGGCTTTTACTACATCGAAGGCTTGGGCGTTAGACCCGACTTCACACAAGCCCACAGCTATTTTCAAAAGGCATGCTCAAACAATTATGGCCCGGGCTGTTACAGCCTTGGGTTGCTGTTCTTTGAAGGACGAGGCGTGTCCAAATCGGTGGCAGAGGCCACAAAACAATTCACGCAAGCCTGTGCATTGGATGACGGTCGAGGATGTCACCACGCTGCACGGTTGCTTCTTCAACAGACGCCACCCAAAATCAACACCGCCATTCCACTGTTGTCCAGTGGGTGTCAGCTCGAAATTGCAGACAGCTGCGTCCAACTTGGAGCACTACATCTTGATGAACCTGCAGATTACACTCAAGCGTTTCAGTCCTTTTTGAGCGGATGCGAATTGGGAAGTGGCAGTGGATGTTTCAACGGTGCTGTGGTCCTCAACCAAGGCCATTTACCAAATGTCGATCCGAGCTTAATTGGCCGTTTGCTTCAGCAGGGCTGCGACCTTGGCTACCGACAGGCGTGTGAAGTGTTGCGCTAATACCCTCGAAGGGCACCTTCAATCCGAGCAAGACTGGCACTGCTGAGACGGTATATTGGGGTTTTAATGGCATTCTTGATTGTCGAAGTACTCAGGCGACGATTTTTAAGGTCTTGTACCAATTTGGTTTCAGACCAAATCCATCGCTGAACCCAGTCATAAAACAACGGGGAGTAGTCTTGCTCAAAAGCCAATCGCCCACCCTGATTGCGTTGTGGGGTGAGTCTATTTTCGACCTGCTCATAAAATTGAGTCCCTTTCATCGGATGTGCCACGCTGAGTAAAGTCACATCTGGCTGAAGTGCGTGCAGCATTCGAACCGTGGCTTTTAAATCAACCCAACGCTCACCGGGATAACCGATCATTACAAAAAATCCGACTTCTATTCCTGCCGCCTGCAACAACCGCGTCGCCGTGATGATGTGCTCGACTCTGTCATCTTTATGCATGGCATCAAGAACAAGTTGTGAGCCACTTTCAGCAGACAAGTACACCCGAAAACATCCGGCCTTTTTGAGATCTTCACAAAGCGCTTGAGTAAAGGTCTCAGGCCGACCAATGATGTAAAATGGGGTCACGGCCTTGCGTCGAACCATCTCGGAACAGAAACGACGAATCCAACTTTTATTGATGGTAAAGAGGTCATCGGCAAACCATATTTGATCTGGATTGTATTCCGCTTTCAAATGCATCAACTCGTCAATGACATCGTCTACAGAACGGCGTCGAAAAGTATCTCCATACACCTGTTTAGAACACCAACTGCAGTGATAGGGACATCCTCGAGAGGTGACCATCGACAGTGCTGTTTCACCATGCCGTTGACGCCATGCGTCCAGATAAGGCTCCAAATCTTTTCGACGGCGCTCAGGCCACGGTAACACATCGAGCGGTCGAAT
Source organism: Myxococcota bacterium (assembly GCA_036146655.1). Classification (GTDB taxonomy): domain Bacteria; phylum Myxococcota_A; class UBA796; order UBA796; family UBA796; genus JAYYJC01. Next base: position 5,308 of record JAYYJC010000240.1, read on the forward strand.
AAGGCGTCGAGCTTTGGTTTGAACAATTGTTCCACCGTGGCAAAAGGCAATCCCGTTAACCTGATGAAGACTCTCCCAATCCCACTGCCAATTGTTCTGCTTCAAATGCTGCATCAGTTCAAGCAGTGTGTGTTCACCTTCCCCAATGACGATCACTTCCACACCCATTTCAAAATATTCGTCTAAATATTGAACAGGATCTGGCCCTCCAGCCATCACGCGGCACCCTTGAGCAATGGAATGGTGAACCAGCTCAATCATTCGTGGACGGGTGATGGTATGCCCATAAAATCCGACGGCTTTCGGTTGCTCAATCTCCATGACTGATTGGAAGTTCTCAGGACTGTCATGAAAAGTGGCATCCAACCAGTCGACCTTCTCACACAGATTGGCTTTCAGAAATGCCACCAAATATTGCAACCCAAGTGGTGGAAAAGGCCGCATAATTTCAGCTTCATGAGGGTCATCACAGAGGTAATAAGCGTGCGTCAGCAGCAAATCAAGACCGCTTGTCTTCACGAAGGCTCCTCTTCAGGTTGAAGGATGGGCGAGCCATGGTGCAAGACCAACTTCCAACCGTCCTCCGTCCACTTGAAGATATTGGTGGCCACCACCTGTCCAAGCATGCGCTCAACCCCAACGAAACTGTAAATATTCTCAAAACATGAAATCCAACCCACTTCGCCGTGAAGGTGTGCCTTCACTTCAGAAGGTACAATTTGCATGTAGGTGGTATGCTCAAAGATCCCGATCCATGAGTTCTCAATATCATCCCAACCACTCAATGGTCGCCAACCTGGGTGCACACACACATCTTCAGCTGATGCCGAGTTCAAATTGCGAAAGGCATTGATATCAAGCCCTTCAAAAGCCTTGTAAAAGGCCGTATTGGCTTTGATGAGTCCTTCTAAAGTACATTCCGCCATTCTGTTTAAATCTCATAGAGGTTGATGTAACGGTTTCCATGAATGGGAATGCGTCCAAGAGCTTCGGCCTTGTCTTTTAGCTGTTTTGCACACACTTCAGTAATCAATATTCGATTGCGGTGCGCAGACAGATTCATCATCCAGCGTGCCAAATAGAACGGTCCAGCAAGCTCCCAACCTTCGGACGGCCGTCGACTTTCAGGGGCAATGCGAGCAACTCCTGGAGATATTCCAGCGCTGTAACGGTACTCCATTCGCTCTGCAATTTGCTTCAGAGTACGAGCCGTAATAATGGCTCGACGAATGGCATCGCGGAGGCCAGTGCGCGCTTGCCACACCACAAGCATCGATCCATCGTGGGTTTCCCAAACCTCCCCTTTGGCATCAATGACAGCCTTCATCCAGCGATCACTCAAATCAGATAGCGTGATTTTAGGACTGGCCATAGACCGAGGCGGCATATAGGCCTCCGTGGAAAGGACCACAACTGTTGACGGTGGCAAAGTGCGCTGCGAGACCGATTTCTTTTCGGCTTTGACTCCTTTGCTGCCTTGAGCCACATCCACTATGTCTTTCAGAAAGGAAGCCAAATCATTGTTGGTCGCCCGATGTCCCTCACGCAACATTAGCGACGATACGGCTTCAAGCATATCGCCTGCAGTGGCAAATCGATCAGAGGCTTTTCGCGCCAGACCTTTAAATAGGAGTTCCTCGAGCGCTTCAGAAATTTCAGGACGATAAGCTCTTGGAGAAGGAACTTCAGCACGCCGAACACGAGCCAATGTTTCATTTCGCTCTTTGGCTTTAAAGAGACGCCGGCCGGTCAGTGCTTCATAAAGGACAATGGTCAGAGAAAAAAGGTCCGTTCGCCCATCAAGCTGACGGCCTTCAACCTGCTCTGGTGACATATATGCATACTTCCCACGGATAACCTTGTTGACTTCTTCTGCCTGAAAAGCAGCCTTAGAAATACCAAAGTCTGCAAGTTTCACTTCTCCAGCATAGGATATAAGTACATTCTGCGGCGAAATGTCGCAGTGCACAATATTCAACCGTCGACCGCGTTCGTCTTTCTTTTCGTGTGCAAATTGAAGGGCTTTCAACACTTCTGCGATGATAAATAACGCCAATGGAATGGGAAATGGTCCAAGCGCTTTGGCTTTTGAGAGCAGCCGGAAGAGGTCTAGTCCATGGACATACTCCATGGTCATAAAAACCTGTTCTTTATATTCATCAATGTCGAAGACTTGGACGATATTGACATGCCGGATGGTGACGGTGATCCGTGCTTCGTCTATGAAGAGCCGTTTAAATTCTTCGTCTTTGGCAAGCTCAGGCTGAATTCTTTTAATGACCAAGATTTTTTCAAATCCAGCCATGCCTTTTGCTCGGGCTCGGTAGACATCTGCCATCCCCCCCGAGGCAATCTTCTCGATAAGCTCGTATTTTTCGCCAAATGGACCGAGCTCTTCGTCAGCCACTGCCCCTCCTCATTCGCTTGGTATATCCTATCCGATTTTGTCTTTTGGTGCATGCAGTTCTCAAGAAAGGCCAAGCTGGAAAATTCCTCTTATAATGAGGACATGCCAACCATTACGCCATTTCGACTGTGCTGCTATATGCTGATGACCATTGGTCTATGCACCTGCTTCAGCAGTATTTTATGGTACGCCGCCACAGCTGATTCTGTTCTCAATGAGATGTACATTCAACGGAAAGGCATCAACGCTGCGCACATGGTCTTTCGCTGGCTAATTCTTGCCGGTGCCAGTATCGCCATTCTCGGAGCTGTTCCGCTTATGATTATTCTCTTTAAAAAGTGGGAAATTTCCCCAGAAAACGACTCTCAACCTGCTATCCCGCAATCTTCCCTGACCACCAAAGACAAATCACCTCCGTGAGTACTGTTAAAGAAGGATTTTTGAACTCGACACAACTTACCCAAACACCCACATGCGTTTCACCTTTCTAATCCTCGGCATTGGATGCCGATGTGTCAATGCCCCACAGACAAAGCCACAATTGAAAGAGGAATCGTTTGTTTCTTGTTGGCCGGCCATTGCTGCCATACCCCTTCCAAAAACAATCAATCGAACAGACGCCCGTCTGAAATCCAAAAGTCTCTTGGTGCTCGACAAGGCAAGTCACCGCATCATGCACTATGCAAATGGACAGTTGACTCTGGATCAAGACGGCCTACATTGTTGGACAGTCAACCTTGGCAGTGTTTTAGAGGGGGAGAAAAAGACACAGGCCAACAGTAATATATCTGAGGGGTGGTATAGAACCTCAAACCGAACCGTTTCTAAATACCACGGAGCGATCCAAATACACTCAGCCAATGACGAGATTGATAAAGGACAGAAAAACGACACTCGCGTGGAAGACTCAATATTGATTATAAGTTCTACCAAAGAAAATTCATGTTCTATTGATGACTTACAAGATGACAGGACAGACGGATGTATAACGATGAAAAACGAGCACATCGACCGTTTGAGAATGCTGATGCCTGAGCAAATGCAAAGTGAAATTTTGATTCTGCCAAATCGTTAATGCTCAAGCTGGGGGTGAGGCCAAGTTTCAGCAAGTACAAACCAACGGTGGACCTCATGAAATTCACAACCATCTGGGTGAATCTCTGACAACATGATGGCCCGTGTGTGTCCATGCAAAACGCCTTTGAGTTGTGCTGTTGTGTATAGCTGGTCGCTACTCTGTGCTTGGACGCAGGCCATCCAGTCAGGACGGAGCCGAAGCTTCCAAAAAGAGTCTTGGCCAAATTCGTCCAAGTAACTCAAAAAGGGAATGACCCTCATCCAGCGACCCTTGGGTTGAGCAGGATGTGCAGCCTGTGCGATGGGCCAGCCCCTCTCGAAGTGAGGTTGAAAAAGGATTCCCTTACTTAGGATGCGCTTTCGAGTTGGAGTAGGAATCTTCAATTCGGCCAGAGTGGATTGAGCTTCTAAATGGTCTGAAAGATGGATTTGTCGGCCGAGCATCTTTGTCATTTTACGGTGCAGACTATCTCTGCCGTTTGGTCCAATCCATGCGGCCCACCCATCAGTGGGCTCAGATTGCAAAAAAAACTTAATTGCAGCTTCCCAGTGCTCGGTCTCACCATCGGGAGCACGCACTATAAAATCAAAAGCCCCGATGGTCTGTGCATCTTTAAAGACCTGAATGTCATGTGCCAGAAGTTGATACGCTGACAGGTGCTGAATGGCATACAGAATCAGATCTTCGAAGTAAAGCCCCAAACGGATACGGCGACGAGGTTCAAGCCCTTCGCACCAATTTTTAAAGTGGGCCTCATCAATGGATTCAGGTGATTCAAACACGGCCGTTGTATCAATGACATCATGCCCAGATTGGGCTTGCAGCAAGGGAGGTGAACTGAGGACCCATTTTAGATCCAAAAGCTCAGAACATGATGATTCAACAGTCACCCAAGTCTTGTATCGCATTGCTCTGCAATGGCCAGTACAAATGAACACTTGGCTGTATTCGGTACCCAGACCCAATCACTCGATCATCTAACTGGGAGGCCGGTGGCGAAAATCCAAAGGAAAGACAAAAAATCGAGTTCTCAGACTGATCATATCTTGAACCAAGGTTGCCAAGAGAAGGGAAAAAACCATGCCATCGGCACCAGTTTATAACAATTTAAGCACCGTCTTGAGTTGGCTCACAACATAGTCCAGTTCCTTATCGTTCATTCCAGCATGGCAGGGAAGGGCCAGAGTCTGGCGACAATAAATCTCCGCATTGGGACAAGCCTTGGGATGAGGATTAAGTGGATGTTGAGACAACGGGGTATCATAGTATATTGCTGTACCGATTCCTCTTTCGCTCAGTGCCAACTTCAGCTTTTCCCTTTCCGGATGACAAAAGGCATATATTGAAGCATTGCTGGCAGGGTTGCGAAAGGGTTTCCAATGTTGAAGGGCATGATCGTACGCTTCAGAGATTTGCTGTCGACGAGTCACTCGACGGCGAAGGTCAGGCAACTGAGCCACAATTGCAGCAGCTTGTATTTCATCCATCCGATCATTACCAGGCATATGGCCATGCCGGACGAGAGATTGTTGCCCACCAGACACCCCGTGATGACCAAGTGCTCGAATCTGATTGGCCAATTCTTTTGATTGGCACAGAACCATTCCGCCATCACCAACGCCGCCAATAATCTTAGTTGGATAAAAACTCAGAGTGGTCAGTGTACCGTGGCTAATGGGACAAGAACCAAGTGCTTGAGCAGCATCGTCTACGGTTGGTAAACCAAAGGATTCTACCGAAGCAAAGTTGCCGTACAAATGAACTGGCACAATCGCCTTTGTCTTTTTTGTAATGGCCTTTTCAATTTCCAAATTGGAAATTAAGGGTCGATTGGACTGGACATCTACGACTACAGGCGTTGCACCCGTTTGGGCGATTGACTCAAAAGTGGCCACAAAACTAATGGCTGGGAGAATCACTTCATCTCCAGGACCAACCCCCAACGCCTGCAAAGCCATTTTAAGAGCAGAAGTCCCACTGCCAACGCCGACAGCAAAAGGCAACCCAACCAATTTCGAGACCGCTTTTTCACAAAGAGAGCGATACGGACCAGCAATAAACTGCCCAGAATGAAGAACAGACAACACAGCCTGATCAATGTCGGTTTGAGATTGACTCAAGCGTTCAACCATGTTCAGATACGGAACACTAAGAGATGCTGGCACTAACGAATATCCCTTCGGTTGAAAATACTAATCGCAAACCATAACACCACAGCCGTATAAGACAGTCCGTAGCCCAATGCAGGCCAGACTCGGTCCCAAGGTACAGGATGCTGATGGATGGCAAAGTTCCGAATATTGAATAGCTCGAAGTTTGGAAGCAAGTAATACAATACTTGTGCCACATCTTGGACCAATGGACTTTCAGCTTGAGAGCCATAAAGCCAAATGTCATCGGCCAAGTGCCCTATAACAAAAATCGAAACCGTGAAGGCAGACGCTGTCATGGGAGCAGAATATGCAGAAAATAAAGTCGCCCAAGCGGTGAGCAAAAGAAGTTCAACGAAAATAAGACCAAAAGAGACAAAGGTTGTCAGTGATGGGACGCCTTGGTACAGACCCATCGCGACTGTATACAACCCCACCAGCAAGAGAAGCTCCACCCCAACAGTCAAAATGAGCCCAAGATATTTACCAAGTACAAACATCCATCTCGGAATAGGCTTGGATAAAATGGTGTAAATGGTCTTTTTTTCGAGTTCTTTCCAAAGGAGAGAAATACCCAGAAACATCGCTATTAGAGACGCAAATAAATCTACGCCGCTGTGCGCCACTGAGCGAACAACCTTGGCTTGATCTCCAATGGTAATGTCTTTAAAGATAATGGATAAGATGACGGCGGCCGCACCAAAAAATAAAATGGAATGCAGCACACGGTCACGCACCGCTTCACGAAATGTGTTTAAAGCCAAAGCCCAAAGACGAATCATGTGGCACTTTCCGAGTGATCAACTCGCATCTCATTCACCAAAACAGATTCAAGGGTTTTACGCTGATGAATGAACTCAACAAGTCGCCCATTGTTCTCATGTATGGCCGCTTGAAAGGCATCTGAACGCTCGGGTTCGATGCGAAAGTGATGGCGTTGACCATCGCTGTGACGGCAAACCCCATAGACTTTTAAATTGTCGATTTTCTCTGGATCGATATCGACATGGACATCAATCCAATCAATCTGCTCTCCGATCAGTTCATTGACAGTCCCGACTCCGCGGAGACGACCGCCAACCAACATCGCCACACGAGTGCATATGCTTTGCACATCACTAAGCACATGCGATGAGAAAAAAATGGTTTTCCCCTTTGACTGTTCATCCACAATAATGTCCCTAACCAAAGCCCGGCCGAGAGGATCTAGACCAGACATGGGTTCATCGAGAATAATCAATTTGGGATCATGTATCAGACTTTGGCATAGTCCCACACGCTGAAGCATGCCTTTAGAATACTCCTTCAGCGGAGAGTCAGCGACATGCGTTAATTGAACACGGTCAAGCAAAGCTTCAATCCGATTCGTTCGAACGGATGGTTCTAATTCAAAGAGTTGACCGTAAAAGTGAAGTACTTCACGGGCTGTGAGATGAACATAAAAGTATGGGCGTTCGGGTAGAAAACCAAGTTCTCGTCGAGACATAGGATCTTTTACAGACTTCCCCAGAATAGACGCATTACCGGATGTGGCCTCATGGAGCCCAGCCAAGATCTTAATCGTCGTGGTCTTTCCAGCTCCGTTGGGCCCAACAAAACCAAAGGACTCACCTTGCTCAACCGTTAAGCTGAGTTCGTGGAGGGCACGGTGGCGTGTCATCCAGAAGCCACGGCGATAGTCCTTGGTGAGTTTTTCCATCCAAATTGAAGAAGACTGTGACATGCGCTAACTCTTATTCGATTTGTCACCTGCTTGCCGAAAAAGGGCGAGCCAATCTTGAGCTTTTTTTTCAGGATACGCACCTGCAGACCGCCAGTTGCAGCGATCACACAAGGGCCCACTGTCAGAAAACCGACCCTCAACATGAGCCAATCTCCACTTGTTCATGGTTTGTCCGTACCACAGCTCCGCCAGTGTATGTTGTCGAATGTTGCCAATTTTGTTGACGAGTTGTTCATCTAAGCAACAGGTCGTTACATCGCCGTTGACATGAATCATTGGAGTGTTCCAAAGTCCAGCGCATGGGGGTCGTTTAGGCTTATCAGAGCTCATTTGGCCACTGGTGCTTCAGTTCGAGTGATCGATGCATTTTCAAAGCGCTTCCACTCCCCGAGTACCCGTCTCTCATGTGGATAATAACGGGACTTGTAGTTCAAGTGCTGGCAGCTTTCAACATACAATCCAAGATAGTAATAGCGCATTTCTCTGTGCTTCATCCACTGCATTTCGACCAAGGCTGAAAATGTCCCAAGACTCCGATTTGAATGATCGGGATTAAAGTAAAAGTAGACGCTTGAGACGTCACGAGCCCCAAAATCAACTAGGCTGACCCCAATGAGTTCATCATTCAAAAAATAACGGAACTCTTTGGTCTCTACGCATGTATTAATGAGCCACCCTTCATAAGATGCAACTGTCATTCTGCGCTCACTTGATGCCAAGTTCCGCTCGAACTTATGCCGATTGTAAAGCCTGATGCGTTGTTCATCGCAAATGGCAGGCCCGATTTCAACCTTGATGTCTTTATTTTTGCGCAAAATACGCCGCATGGACTTACTCAATTGGAAATCACGAACCGGAATTCGGATGGCTTCGCAAGCATTGCAATTGGGACAGCTGGGGCGATACAACATGTAGCCCACACGGCGATCACTCAGAGCAAGGGATTGATCGACTTCTTCAGCAGTCAAACGGCGGTGCTGATAGCGCATTGGCGTGCACATCTGGTTGCCACGAATATATGGACAATCATCAATGTCGTCGTAGACCACTGTTTCGCGGTCTTTGAAGAGCGGGTTGTTTGGATTCCGACGGTTCATAAACGGGGCTGAATAAACTTTGTTAGGATGGTAAAAACATCACATAAAATGGAAATAACCAAATATGTCTAACTCGGCCCAATTAATTCACATTGAGCAACGCAATGACCATGCGATCATTACCTTAGCGCGCCCAGACAAAGCACATGCCTACACACAACAGATGCTCAACCAGCTCCAGGCCGGTGTCCGGGCGCTCCCAAAAACCATAAGGGCAGCCGTTATACAATCTAGAGGCCATCGAGCTTTTTGTGCAGGAGCAGACCTTAACGAGCTTAAGAATGCCCCTCCAACAAAAGCCTTGTCTCTATTGTCGCAACGCGTCTTCAATGACATCGCCAAGGCCCCTTTCGTGAGCATTGCTGCCAGTCATGGCCCAGCCATCGCCGGCGGTTTCGACTTGGCACTGGCCTGTGACCTCA
>JAYYJC010000241.1:0-6690 GCA_036146655.1 Myxococcota bacterium
TGGACAGGGCATAGTGACCATCACAGGCCCAAATCAAGATTATCAGGCTCGATACCTTAGAATTTTACGGGGTGAAATTTAATCTTCACCGTACCTCATATGCCTCCGTTGGCGAAATAGGCTAATAGGGAGACTTTGGGATGGAACATGCTTCGTTATTTCGACATCTGTGTCAATATAGACAGCCCTCAATTTCAAGAGGACGCAGCCGAAGTCATTTCTGCCGCCCAAGCCATTGGAGTCCACCACATTGCTTTGACAGGCTCTTCCATCGAAAGCACAAAGGTCGCCATTCGTATGGCACATCAACACAAAGGCTGCATAGCCACTTGTGGTATTCATCCCCACGATGCCAAAAACTATTCAGTTGAGGCTAAAAATACCCTTTATGAACTCTCTGAGGACACAAAGGTTCGAGCGATTGGAGAGTGTGGTCTCGACTACAACCGAATGTACAGCACAAAAGAAGATCAAATCATCTGCTTCGAAGGACAACTGGAACTGGCCAAGCGCCGTTCCCTTCCTGTATTTTTACATGAGCGAGATGCACATCTTGATTTTCTAGACATTATTCGACAACACCCTGGAAAGGGCGTCGTTCACTGCTTTACAGGCGGGCCTTCTCAAGCAAAAGCCTATTTGGACTGCGGTTTGTTTATAGGAGTGACGGGATGGGTATGTGATGAACGCAGAAATCAGGATTTGTTGGAAGCACTTAAAGTCATTCCATTGGAACGCTTAATGATCGAAACCGACGCCCCATGGCTCACACCAAGAACCTATAGACCAAGACCAAAGAAGAACAGAAATACCCCTGCATTGTTGCCACACATTGCTGAGTTTCTTTCAATCCGCATGCGGACACCCCTTGAAGAGCTGGTCCATCAGACCACTCAAAATGCCCTTTCATTTTTTGGCCAATCTCCCGAATAGGTACAGCCCGTGCAGTTTGCGTCACTCGATTTTGCAGCATTTTATTTGCTTGTCTTCACCATCTATTGGATGGTAGGACCGCAAAAACTTGTACGAAAGTGCATCCTCTTGGGTTCAAGTCTTCTATTTTATTCCGTTCTTGGAACCTTACCTCTGTTGTTGTTGATCTTGTCTTGCGTCATCAACTACGGAATTGGGAAAATCATGAACGAGGGTCCAAAGAGACACCGAAAAAACTGTTTGTTACTCGGAATCGGATTCAATCTCGGTTTCTTGGGGCTTTACAAATACCTTGACTTCTTTCGAGAAAGTGCGTCGACATTGCTCGAGTTTACAGGTTTCCAAGCACACATCCCAATTATGCATGTCATCTTGCCGATTGGTATTTCTTTTTATACTTTTCAAGCCCTGACCTACTTGATTGACCTTTACAATCGGCATGGAATAGCAGCAGAATCTCTTCTGGATTTCATGATTTTTCAGTGTTTTTTTCCTCAGCTGCTCATTGGCCCGATTTGTCGCAGCGTGGATCTTTTGCCTCAAATCACCGCAGACCCACTCAAATCAATCCCTGATGTGGCAGAGTCTGCCAGATTAATTCTCTCTGGTTTATTTAAAAAAACAGTTGTAGCTACTATCCTTTTTGAGTTTGGTGTACACGATGCATTTCAAAATCCTGAAGGCTATAGTGCTGTTGGGCTTTGGGGGGCCATGATTGGTTACTCCATTCAATTGTATTGTGATTTCAGCGGCTACACCGATATGGCCAGAGGCTTTGCATTGCTGATGGGGTACCGTATCCCTGAAAACTTTCGACACCCATATGCAGTCACAAACCTCGGTGAATTTTGGAAGCGTTGGCACATCACATTTTCACAGTGGCTTAGAGACTATATTTACATCCCGCTGGGCGGCTCTCACTGCCCAGCATGGAGGGTTTCTCTCAACCTTTTCCTTACATTTTTGTTTTGTGGCTTTTGGCACGGTGCCTCTTGGGGCTATGTCATTTGGGGTGCTGCCCACGGGATAGCCATGGCTGCACACAAGAAAAATAGAGATCGCAAACGCCGCAAAGGAATAGACCCTAATGCGCCCACGCCTGTCTTTGAAGCAATAATTGGCTGGGCATACACATTTCTGTTTGTAGCCCTTTCCAGAGTAGTCTTTCAGTCTCCCTCGCTTGAACTTGCATGGATATACTACCAGCGCTTATTTTCTCACACGGCATATGGAACTGGAGCAGAAGGCATTTTGGTTTTGGCTATTGTCATTGGATTGGGAATGAACTTTTTTGGGCCTCGAATCGAAAAATGGACTTCCCGGCAAATGCTCGCATTGCCGAATATGCTTCTATTAAGCACCACAATGCTGACCTTATTTATTATTCTACTGCTGCGTCCAGGGGGAGTAGCCCCGTATCTCTATTTTCGATTTTAGCGACTGTTTGCTCGAAGTTCTGACAAAATTGGCAAATATTGACAAGAATCGAGATGTAAAGGTGATAAAATCAGAATACTAAGTGTTCTATGAAGTTGCGCCCCAGTAGATACAAAACCCTAACTTGGAATACCAATAAACAGCACTCACCGACAGGTGCGCTGGTTGGACTTTGGACGGTTGCTCTGGGTTTGGGGTTGTATTTTTCCGAAGACATTGTACTGGCTGACAGTGGTGACACACAAACTTACCCAAGCCTAGTTTCCCACTTGGGGAAAAACCTTAAAGACTTATCTCAAATACTTTACATATACGATGTTCAAAAGGAAGTTTCTGGTGCTGTTCATCACTTCTACGCAAGCCATCATTCAGTTGGCGATCGGTCTCCGCCTAAACCATGGCTTGACAACAAAAAGCTCGGTGTGTCTGAGCCAGAAAGCCCATACATGGCGGAAGTTTGTGAAGACGATCAGCCCACGCCCCCCGAACTCCCAAAACGAATACTGTTGCTCGGTTCTTCCTCAATGTATAGCTCAATGGGAGTGTCTCTCGAAAAGCAGCTCTCAGCCATAGACGGCGTTGAAGTAATGAGACATGCCAAGCCAGGGACAGGACTTTCTCGGCCAGATGTGTACAATTGGATTGAAGTGTCAACTGAGTTGTCGAAAGAGCATAATGCCGACCTTGTTGTCGCACAGTTTATTGGAAATGACTGCCAAAATCTAATCACAGTCGACAAAACCGTAGAAGCCGAGCGTCAAGAAGACCATTGGAACAGTGCCTATTATAAAAGGGTAGCCGCTTTTGTTGACGCCCACCAAAAACTGGGTGCTGATGTTGTACTTATCGGCATGCCAATCGTGCGTTCTAAAAAATTTCAGAGAAGTCTTCTGAACGCCAATCAAATTGTTAAATCCGTCGCCGAAGAGACCGGTGCACATTTCATTTCTACTTGGGAAAAAACATCTGATTCTTCGGGACGCTACACCGAAGCCCTCAGACTTTCGAATAAAACCATCAAGTTGAGACATGACGATGGGATTCATCTGTCCTACAAAGGTGCTCAGTTCTTAGCAAAGTATCTGGCCAAAGAACTCACTGAAATCTATCCATGGGGAGAAAATCAGAATGTTGCTCTAGGCAATACCCAAGCAACAGAGCCAGTGTCTTCCCTCATATCCGCATCACAAACGGAAGACGCCAATAACACCACATTGGATACAGGATTGTATGGTTTAAAGGAAAGCAGTATCGCAGAATAATCATTCGGATTTGTCAATAGAAGGCCAATCCCTGAAATGTCCTTTGACATCTTTGGCTGGTTGAATGGTCTTACCGACGATGGTTAATGCGAGATCACCTGCACAAGCGATGCAAATCCAGATGCCAACCACCCCTCCAATGGCAAGACTCAAAGATATCAAAAATCCAACTTTCAACGCAAACAGTTGGATGCAGAAGATGATGATTCCTTGACAGATTGATGTCAGCAAATACAGTTTCATTCGCTGAGGTATAATCGCATCCTCTTTTTTGAATGCAATTCCGAGAACAAGACTGCTCGCCACCATCACGGATAGAGCTGGTAAAATAGGCCCCCAGTGTCCCCAAAGGAACCGTTCCAACTCAACCACTACAATCCCAGTCAGAAGTTGACAGAATACAAGTGGAAAAATGGTGGACCATAGTGTCATAGACTCGACTTAACCCAAAGAGTCAGACTGTCATAAGCTGCTTATTCCTCGGTTGGTTGAGCAGAGTCAGCTGAAACCTGAAATACATTGGTTTCTTCAATCAGTTCACCAGAAGCTTCTCGATCGGCAATGTCCTTCTGTAGATCCTGATAGAGAAGGTAAAAGAAGACAATTTCACCAAAAACGGGATAAAATGCGATCATAACGCCATCTTTTAAAAATTTCCAAAACAATGCGCCTTTGGAAAAGAAACCAACTCGCTCTTGTTCATGGATGTCCTCAAGTAAGATTTGGAAAGGTATCTTTGAGTTCGCCGGTGTCATGTACACCACAAAAGCCAGAAGAAGAACCACCACGAATAAAATGCCCGGAATAAATGAAGCATAATCTTCAGCGTACGGATACTTGAGATAAGCCATTAGCCGTGCAGTAAATGGAATGGATACAGCAAACATCGGAATAATATTCATCGTCTCTGGATAAAAGTCCAGATAGACACCGGCCGACCATGCCGCAAAGTATAGACATTCCGAAAAGACCACCAAGTAGAACCAAGAAATGAGATAGTGGTAAGCGAAGACAATTAAAGCGGAAGAAATGTAACGAGGGAATGGAGAGAGTGGCTTGGGTTGCTCATTAAAATGAACGATCTTGAATACAAATGTTCTAAATTCTCCTGTTAAGAGGTGTTCCCTTATCAGATCTTCAAGTATTCTCATCGAATACAAGTTTGTCATGGTCTGTGTAAACAAGTTGGTCAATGTAAAAACCACCACAATCCCAATCCCAATAACAATCACGGTGAGCATACCCACCACGAGTTCATTGATGCCGTCTAGAATCTTAAAGAAAGCCAAAACAGGATTCATTTCGTGTGCAATGATGTTGTAGGCAAACAACCACCCCAGCATCACACCTATTGAAACAAACAAAGTGGCAGTCGCCCCTTTTCGAACGCGAGCAAGATCAGATGAAGTCAGTTTTTCTTTATCATATGACATTGTTCAATCCCTCCGAGGCAAAGAGCATAAACATGGCCATGACCACAAAGAACATAACGGCCCATATTTTTTTACTGTAACGCCATACATAGCCCCCTTCGAGTGGCTTTAATGGGAAGCATTGAACCATGGGATACAACATAAATGCCTCTGCACAAAAAAGAAGGAGACCGCCACCACTCAACTTCGCCAAAAACCAAAGCAATATGGCGAGAAATGTGGTGGGAAAAATTCCAGCAAGGGCGACTGCACTGCGCACTTTGGGGTCGCAGTCCACGATGACATCGGAAGTCAATGGCATAAATGAAAATGCGCCCGCAAAGTACAGTTGAATGATTCCGCCATCGACACCAGTTTCATGGCGTAGGACTTTATTGTAACGTCTGGCCACGGTCCATTGGGTAAAATACATAAACCATAATGGGAGAACCACAATCACACCTCCAGCCCAAATGACCAGGCTGCTCCAAGACGTAGAACCCTGCTTAATCGCAAGGAGAGTAACGCCTTTGTCGTCAATATTTTCTTCTAGCATTCCAGCAGGAAATGGAGGATAAGTTTTAATCCAATCCATTATGGGAAAGAAGCTAAGGTTTGCCCTGTTATTGATAAATGCTTTTACCCGCTGTATTTCTTTGTCGGTCAGCACGGGCTCAAGTTCGGCGTACACTTTGTAATCTAAGGCTGCAAACTCGTCTTCGACTTGAGTTCGCTGATCATCGCTTTTCCAGATCTCTTGTTGCAATTGAAGTTCAGCGTCTAAGTAGTCAGAGACGGCCTTAAGCACCAGCGCATTGGTGCTTTCGCTCCACCGTCGAAGACGACCATACCCTTTAAGTGTGCGTGCAAGTGTATCCTTCTGAATGTTGTGTTCATCAACTGCGTCGTCGGGATTGAAGGTTTGATCACCTGAGGCTTGTTTAGCGAACTGCTCTTCATCTACTGCATGAGTCACCAGTGCAGCTTGGAGAGCAATCTGAGCCTGAATCTCGCTTTGTTTTGTGATGTCTCTCTCTGCTTTAAGCGCAGACTTAAGCTCTCCCAAACGCAACCTTTCCTGTATGGTATTGAGCTCAGCTTCATGTGCAGCAATGGATAAATCGAGATTGCTAAGCATTAAATCTCTTTCTTGCTGCGTTGTTTGTTCGCTTAAGCGAATGCTGTCAGCTTCATTCAATAGAGCGGAATAGGGTTGCCCGAGACCAATGACGACAACCCACGAGGCATACAGCAGAAAGGATGCAAAAACCAACGATTTGTAGTTGGCTCGCTCGATTTTGGAAATGTCTGATGTGTCAACCTCAGACGAGTCTTGAGTCTGAATCAACCCCCCAACGCGCTTTCCGTGTGCTCGAACAGCTGCTCTGGTGGTATTTTTTATGGCTCCCTTTAGGGAAGCTCTCATTCCGGCACGAGCAGAAGTGCGAATGATTGTACGGAGTACAGTTCTCGAAACGGTTCGAAATACCACTGCCAGTAAAAGCCCAGTGCCCGCAGCCCCTTCTTTAATGTCACCATGTTCACTGATGAAAGAGCGATATTCTGTTTCAATAAAAAGCATGGGGAACAGTAATATCAAGGCACAGATAAGCCCTGCAATCACGATTTCTTTTTTACTACCACCT
>JAYYJC010000242.1:0-9451 GCA_036146655.1 Myxococcota bacterium
TCTCACGCCACGTGAGGAAAAGGTTGTGCGAATGCGCTACGGCATAGGTGAACCAACACAGTATTCCCTCGAGGAAATTGGCAATCGTTTCTGTCTTACCCGAGAAAGAATTCGCCAAATCGAAATCAAAGCTCTTCGAAAGCTTCGTCATGCGCGCCGTGCACGCAGTCTACAAAGCTTTATGGACATCGACGATTAGACGGTATTTCTTTTGTCCGTTACAATAGCCTCCTTTCGGAGGCTGTTGTATGTCCAAACAAGAACTGATTAATCATCTGACCCCATTGCTGGTTCACCTGAAATCCCTTGACCTATCTGCAGTAGAACAAAGCAGAACAGATTTGGAGTCTGAGTTTCCGATTGATGGTCAATGGGCAAGAGAGCTTAAAAAGATATTAATCGCTCATCAAGATGCCGATTGGTTGTTTCCAAGCTCTCATCGGGACATTAGGTTCGGACAATTGTGTGATGCACAAGCATTCGGAATCTCCATTGATACAGTTGATATGGACAAAGCAGGTCCAAGTCACCTTCACCTTAACGGAGAAGTTGACATTGCATTCTCTATTGAAGGAAAACCCAAGTTTGATGGAAATGGTGAAGGATGGACTGTCTATCCTCCAAACTCTTGGCATCGTCCGACTGTAACAGGTGGACGGATGATCATTTTGTACTTTCTGCCAGGTGCAGCACTAAAATTTTGCCGAGAAGCACCCGAGGGCGCGGTTGTTTATCACTAAGCGTCTAATAAAGCTTGATAAGCCTCAGGACTTAATAATTCAGAAGCCTCAGACGCATCCTTCAACCGCATTTTGACCAACCAGCCGTTCCCGTATGGATCATCGTTTACATTTTCCCATGCTTCTTCATCGGCAAGAGATTGATTTACTTCTATCACTTCACCAGATACGGGTGCATATACATCCGAAAATGCCTTGTTTGATTCAATTTCACCAAAAGAGTCCCCCTTACTGATGTCGTCGCCAACCTCTGGAAACTCAAACTCGCATACATCGCCCAACTCAGACTGTGCGAAATCTGTGATCCCAACTGTGGCGATGTCACCTTCAATCCGGATCCACTCGTGCTTTTCTGTGTACAAAAGATCAACTGGAAGACTCATTTGTTTCTCCTATGTGTTTGTCTATGGGTCGGCATGTCCAGACCGCAAAATTTAAAATGTTTGGGGTTTCTTTAATACGGTCTCTTATAAAATGCCCCTGAAATCACAGTTCCAGTCGCAGAACGGCCTCTGACATCAATGTTCAGTGTTGTATCTTTTCGTGATAACCGGCGTGGTACAAAACCCAAAGCAATGGGAAAACCGAGACTAGGTGATTGAGTCCCGCTCGTAATGGTGCCGACGGATTCCCCATTGTCGAGAATATTGGAGCCTGTGCGGGGTATTTTTCCTTCCACGGTCATGGCAACCAATCGTCTGCGCCACTGATTTTCTTTGTGGTTTGCGATGGCTTTTTTACCAATAAAGTCTGGTTTATTCATGTCTACAGTCCAAAATAAACCGGCCTCATGCGGCAATACCGACTCACTCATATCTTGCCCATAGAGATGCATTCTGGCCTCTAGCCTGAGCGTATCCCGAGCGCCCAAACCAATGGGCTGGATGCCAAAATCTTCCCCTGCGTTCAATATTTTCTTCCAAACTCCAATGGTTTGACTTTGGTTTTCAGACGAACACGGAATAAAAACCTCAAATCCGTCTTCTCCAGTGTAGCCAGTGCGGGCGAATATGCAGTCCTGAATTCCACAGAATCCACCGACGGCAAAATGGTAATATGAAATGCCTGACAGCGGTATACTTGTGAGCTTCTGAAGGGTGTCTTCCGCAAAGCGACCTTGAACAGCAACTTGAGCATATTGACCTGAATGGTTTTCAATGGTCGCCGCTTCGGGAAAAGGATTATTGTTGACCATCCATTGAAAATCTGTTTCTCGATTGGCCGCATTGATGCACAGCATGAACTTATTTTGATTAAAACGGTACACAATGAGATCATCAACAATCCCGCCGTCATAATTGCACATGCAAGTGTATTGGGCTTGCCCATCTTGAAGATCCACATTGTTGGTCACAAGATAACGAATGGCATCAAGGGCCTTAGGACCTTCAATAAAAACTTCGCCCATATGAGACACATCAAATAATCCCACTTGATTTCTGACACAGTGGTGCTCACTAACCTGTGAAGTGTAGCGAACAGGCATGTGCCAACCACCAAAGTCAATTAATTTGGCTCCAGCTTCTTGGTGACACTCATTAAAGACAGTTTTTTGAACAGACATAGTGATTGGATCTTCCTGTAAAATCTTTTAATGTTGTGGTGTAAATCAAGCGGACTTTTAGTCCAAATCAGGATAGTAACTTGCCAATGTATAACCTGAATTGAGGCCAACATGTCATCTTTTGTACAACGCCATATTGGAATCCGACAAGCCGATCAAAACACGATGCTTCAGTCTCTCGGCTACACAAGCCTTGACGACCTTATAGATGCGGCTGTCCCACAACAAATCCGATGCCTGAGACCACTTCAGCTGCCAGACGGGTTGGAAGAACATGAAGCCTTAAAGCGCCTTCGAAACTATGCAGAACAGAACCAACTGTGGCGCAGTTACATTGGAATGGGCTACCACAACACGCACACACCCAGTGTGATTCTTCGCAACCTCATAGAAAACCCCAGTTGGTATACATCTTATACGCCCTATCAGGCCGAAATATCACAAGGCCGCCTCGAAGCACTTCTTGTCTTCCAAACCATGGTTCAAGATTTAACAGGCATGGAACTTTCTAACTGCTCGTTATTGGATGAAGCCACGGCAGCTGCAGAGGCCATGACCATGGCACATCGTCTCTGTAAGCGCAAAAACGCCAATCGTTTCTTTGTGTCCAACAAACTCCATCCTCAATGCATTCGAGTCATTCAAGCCCGTGCAGAACCGCTTGGCATTGAAGTTTTGATTGGAAATCACAATACGCAATCCCTTGATGACAGTTATTTTGCTGGAATCGTTCAATATCCTGACACCGAAGGCAACATTAATCACTTCGACGGTTTTGTTTCCTCAGCCAAAGAAAATGGTGTTTTGGTGTGCATGGCAACAGACCTTCTTTCGCTTACAATTTTGAAACCGCCTGGCGAACTCGGCGCAGATATAGTGATTGGAAACAGCCAGCGTTTTGGTGTTCCCCTAGGCTTTGGTGGCCCCCATGCAGCATTTTTAGCGACTTTCGAACAATATAAAAAACACATGCCGGGACGGATAATTGGGGTCAGTGTGGATAGTGATGGAAAAAGAGCACTGCGCATGGCTCTTCAAACAAGAGAACAACACATCCGCCGCGCAAAAGCCACTTCAAATATTTGTACAGCACAGGCGTTATTGGCCAATGTGGCTGCTATGTATGCCGTTTGGCATGGTCCAGAAGGACTCAAGTCAATCGCTCAACAAGTACACCAACATACATTGAACCTTAAGTCGTCACTCGAGGCATCTGGTTTCCACTGTAATGCCTCACCTGTCTTTGACACCCTCTGTGTTGAGACCAACGACCAAACAAATGAGATTTTCTCAAAAGCCGCAAACAAACAGATCAATTTACGACAATACAGTGAAACGAAACTCGTCGTCGCACTGGATGAGACCACGACATCAGAAGATATACAAGACCTCCTTCAGTGCTTTGGTGCACATTTGGTGCCATCTGACGCCCAACTGCCTTCAGCACATGTCCGTGAAAGTTCATATCTTGACCATCCTATATTTCACAGCTACCGCTCTGAAACAGAAATGATGCGCTACCTTCACACTCTTGCCGCAAAAGACTTGGCACTCGACACAGCCATGATTCCACTGGGTTCATGCACAATGAAACTGAATGCTGCCACGGAAATGATTCCAGTTACTTGGCCGGAGTTCAATGGTTTACATCCATATGCACCTGAGGCCCAATTCAACGGGTATACCCTACTCATTGATGAACTAAATGAGTGGCTTGCTGAAATTACTGGTTTTGACGCCATCTCTATGCAACCCAATGCAGGGTCCCAAGGTGAATATGCAGGGCTATTAACCATCCGTGCATACCACCATGCAAACAACAATCACAATCGACACATTTGCCTCATACCCACTTCAGCACATGGGACCAATCCTGCATCAGCAGTTATGGCCGGTATGAAAGTGGTGGCAGTAAAGTGTGACAGTGAAGGCAACATCGATATGTTTGACCTCCAATCAAAAGCTGAAAAACACAGTGATGATTTGGCGGCACTGATGGTCACCTACCCCAGTACACATGGTGTCTTTGAAGAAAGCATTAGGGAGGTGTGTGACATCATACATCAGCACGGAGGTCAAGTTTACATGGACGGAGCCAATACAAATGCACTCGTTGGCCTGTGCCGTCCTGGAGACATCGGAGCAGATGTATGCCACCTAAACCTACACAAAACATTTTGTATTCCTCATGGTGGTGGCGGTCCTGGCATGGGCCCTATCGGCGTTAAATCTCATCGTGCACCTCACCTCCCTGGAAATCCAAGCCAGTTTAGCGCTAATCCGCCAGTTTCTGCTGCTCCCTTTGGTTCTCCAAGCATCTTACCGATTTCTTGGGCATACATTGCCATGATGGGGCCTTCAGGACTAACTGAAGCCACGAAAGTTGCCATATTATCAGCCAACTACATTGCAACACGGCTTAAGGGGCATTTTGATGTCCTTTATACAGGAAAGAATGGATTGGTTGCACACGAGTGTATTCTTGATTTTAGAGGGTTTAAAAAGACCGCTCAGCTTCTCATCGACGATGTGGCAAAGCGGCTCATCGATTTTGGTTTCCATGCACCAACCATGAGCTGGCCAGTCAGAGATACACTTATGGTAGAACCTACTGAGTCAGAGCCTCTTAGCGAAATTGACCGTTTTATTGATGCGATGATCGCCATTCGAGCTGAAATCGCAGATGTTGAAAATGGGTCGATGCCCATTGAAGACAGTCCTCTTAGGCACGCACCACATACTGCTGAGTTTGTGACATCAGATAACTGGTCACAGAAATACACACGAAAAGTAGGTGCATTTCCTGCACCATTTGCACTTAAATATTGGCCACCAGTTCGACGAGTTGATAATGCATACGGCGATCGTCATCTGGCCTGTTCATGTACCGATTGGCGTCCAGAAGACCTCGAATAATACAATCATGAGTTCTGGTGGCGTTCAGATTGTCGAAGGGTATTCTCCATCAGCATGGCTATCGTCATGGGACCAATTCCACCTGGAACTGGTGTGATGGCTGCGCAATGATTGACCGCAGTCTCAAACGCCACATCTCCAACAAGACGACCATCATCAAGTCGATTGATTCCGACATCAATGACAACCGAATCTGCTTTTAACCATTCACCTTTGACGAAGTGGGCTCGTCCAACAGCCGCTACAACTATATCCGCATTGGCAAGTATCCCTTGGAGGTTTTGCGTTCTTGAATGACATACAGTGACCGTTGCATTGGCCTGTTCTAACAACTGGGCCATCGGGCGCCCGACAATATTCGATCGACCAATGACCACTGCATGTTTGCCAGACAAGGAAATATCATAAAAAGACAAGAGACGCATCACTCCTTTTGGAGTACAGGGTACGACTTCAGGACGGCCTTGACTGAGCGCCCCCGCATTGTGTATGTGAAAACCGTCTACATCTTTGGACGGTTCAATGGAGTCCAACACCCGTTGGGCATTGATGTGATTTGGCAATGGGAGTTGAACTAAAATACCATCGATTGAGTCATCCGAGTTCAGTAAATTGACCTGTTCAAGCACCGCTTGCTCAGTCGCATTTTCTGACAGTACAATGGTGCGTTGAACATATCCAAGCCGTTGTGCCCGAGCTGCTTTTTTCGACACATAGACTTTGGAAGCCGGATCTTCTCCAACACGAATCACTGAAATACCTGGCGCTCTTGAGAGGTCTCCGGCTTGTCGCCTAGCTTCCATCAAATAATGCTTGGCACATTTCCGACCATCTAGAATCAATGCAGACATCTTCATCTCCTGACTAATGTGATGCGATGGGATATAAGCTAACGAAGAATGCGTCAAGTATAATCAGCAAGGGTTTAAAAAATGACACTCATTGTCAATGGGATCATGCTTGTTTCTATCGGGACTGCGGTCTTTTGCGTTCTGGCAAATATTTTTCGTTCGCTCACACTAAGCGAACGGCCTAAGTTCAGTGCGGAGTACATATCGGCAGAACTTCAGGAGTTTATACTCACCGTTTCAGTGGTTTTATTGGGATGGATCGGATGGTTTGATCGTTCACTAGAACCAAGTCTGGGTCACAAAAATCAGCCCATCATTTTGGTTCCAGGTTACGGAATGAATCGCTTGAGCTTGTGGTTTTTAAAGGTCTACCTACAGCAGCAGGGCTACCGCTGGGTATGGAATATAAATCATCCTGTTCGACAAGATGACCTTGATGCATACGCCACTGCTCTATGTCACAAAGCCGAACACCTTTGTTTTCGTTCAGGCGAGTCAAGTGTGATTCTCATTGCGCACTCTATGGGTGGCTTGGTATCAAGGCTTGCCATCCAAAAAAAACCTTCACAATTTAAGGCCCTTATTTCATTGGGCACTCCGTGGAAAAGCACAGCTGCCCATATTTTTACCATTGGGCGCTCAGGCCAACAAATGAGTCCAAGCTCCCCCCATTTATGTCATACTTGGGATCAAAAAGTCCCTTTGCACTCCATTTACTCTTTACAAGACTGGGTTATACTCCCGCCAACACACTCGATTGTAGATGGGGCCAATAATCACCATTTATCAAATGTTGGTCATCTATCACTCTTGTGTTCGACTCGGTCATTCACCCTAATTCTCACCATTATAGAAGCGGAAACTCTGTGCAAAGAAGCAAACTGCTCTTCATAACGGGTAAAGGTGGCGTCGGGAAGACCACCGTGAGTACCATTGTTGCGCAAGCTGCGGCTCACACTGGACAAAAAACATTGATCGTAGAAGTGAATGGCAGTCAACATGTGCCCTTTATTTACCGCTTCGACTCCTCACATTACGAAATCACACCATTAGAAGACAAGCTCTACAGCATGTCATTAACCGCAGAACTTGCAAAAGAAGACAACATCGTTCAGCAACTTCGTTCAAAACGACTCTTCAAACTGGCATTTCAAAATCGATTTATTAAGCCACTATTGAATGGCGCCCCTGGATTACACAATGCAGTTCAAATTGGAAAAATATTTGAACTCGTTTGCTCTGGTGACTGGGACCTCATCGTGGTTGATTCGCCTGCAACAGGACACGGAATCACAATGTTAGATGCGGCTCGTCACATGATGGAGTTGACTCAAATCGGACCGATGTATGAAGCCAACAAAGAGGTTGAAGCCGTTATGACAGACTTGTCTAAAACTGCCATCCTCTTGGTGTGTATGCCAGAACAGCTTCCCGTAACAGAATGTATTGAGTTGTATCATCGTCTCCCACCCCATCGAAAACAGGCCGTAATGGGAACTTTGGTCAATCAGTTTGATACTCGAATACATGCTCAATTACCAGATTCATTGCCGCCTGCTGATACGACGGTGGGTCAATTACACCGTCAGTATGTCAACGAATATGCAGAAGCAAAAAGGTTGAAAGACCTTCCTGTCCATTCCCTATCACTCCCATTTCAACCTCTGAGCATTGGACATCCCAGCAAAGATGCCATTGAATTGTTCCATCAGGTCGAACATCATTTCAACTCAGTCACTGCAAAGAGCCAGCATCATGCCTAGTATACATATTTTTTGTGGCGCTGGCGGTGTGGGAAAAACCACCTTGTCCGCCGCATTTGCCATTGCACTGGCTCGACAAGGTCAACGGGTTGCCATCATTACAATTGACCCTGCTAGGCGATTGGCGGAAGCTTTTGGACTAAACGCCAACGGTCTGCGCAATTCCCCCACCACATTACCAAATTATCCCAACCTCGACGCCATGACGCTTCATCCCACAGAGGTGTTTGATGCTTTTGTGAAACAGCACAGCACTGTTTCTCAAAGCAAACGCCTCTTCAACAACCGTTATTACCGGTATGCCTCAGAAAAGATGTCAGGGATTCACGAGTATATGGCCATGCTACGGCTAACTCAATTGGTCGAAATGAATTGTTACGATGCCATTGTTTTGGATACACCCCCCGCAAAAAATGCACTCGACTTTTTGTATGCCCCAGAACGAATACAGGGTTTGATGGGCAATACCACCCTAAGTTGGCTTAAGCCAAGACAATCTTGGTCTGCTCTTCAACTTGGAATCGACATTGTTCAAAAAACAATCAATGGCATAATTGGCTCTCAAACCCTTTCGGACCTATTTGATTTCTTTGATGTTTTTGCCCGTGTAGGAGATGCACTTCAGCAAGAAGCGTCAAAGATTGATAATCATTTGAAATCTGAACACAGCCGATTTTACTTGGTTTGTAGCCCTCAGTTGCGTTCTGTATATGAAGCGACTGAACTTAGAGATACCCTCGATACTGAACACTATCAATGGTCATTTGTATTCGTGAACCGTATTCCACAAGCCATAGATGAGATAGAGACTTCGGAAATTGCCAATTCCGCATATGAAGCACTGTGGGCTATCCAAAAAGAAAAAAGACAACATGCCTTAAGTGCACTGAACATGCTTCAAAGTGGGAGCCTTGGGCCTGTCCCCACTCTAAAGTTTAAGGAATGCATCAGTGACCAAACCACCGATATATTGGAAACTCTGTCTTCTGTGCTTGAACCTGCTTTGAAACAACAGGCCTGATTTTATTTCAGATAGAGCTCTGAAATACATGCATCAGTAAACTGTTTACCCGCCATCACTTCACCCATAGTGATGGTCACGGATTGACTGGTGTGTTTCGGGAAGGTGACCTTTTGTAGAGTCATAAATGGCTTAACGGTGACGGTCTCTTCACCATCATCAAATTTTAAAGACAGGGTCTTAGGACGAGAATAAGACATCGAAATCTTTAAGTCGATGGCATTGCTGTTAACCAACTCAAGACTTGAAAAGTCATGTAAGGAGTCATATTTCAAAGTAACAGATTCTCCGCTTCCTTTTGGTGTACACCAAGCAGTGTCTCGCAAACCATCTTGGACATTGGCACCCAGATAATTGCCATCGTTGTTTTCTTTACTGACACTAGAACCAGTTATGCTGGATGCAACCAGTTTGGTCCCAATGCCTTTGCCGATGACCTGTACTTCCGAAATGGCAGTACGGTCAGTATAAGCTGAACCACTGTGAATCTTCTTAACTGTCAAGCGGACTGAACTTGTTTTGACGGGCTTAGACAATTTATGAGACACCATTTTTTTGGCGTCTGACAACTTAACTGTTTCCTTCGTTCCATCGGA
>JAYYJC010000243.1:0-5553 GCA_036146655.1 Myxococcota bacterium
CGCGGTACGGCCTTGTTAAGATTACGCCACACCCAACAGAACCCTACGCTAAATTTCGGCTAAAGTTCGCAAACTCATACATCAATCGAATTTTTGAAAAGAATCACCGTTTAAGAGAATACATGCTCGAGGACGAAAACAAAAACTGGGCGATTGCAGGTGGACACCGCGGAGTTTTCAAACAACGAGCCCTTAATGAAGGCTGGCCTGTAGAAGACATCGGCGGATTCCTTGATGGTGACCAGATGACCATCGACCTAAGAGAGAGAATGCTAAAAAATCAGAAAGCATTTGCGCCTAGATCTTATCAATGGGAGGCCGTGAATACTTGGTATCAAGAAGGACACCCATCTGGTGGTTGTGGAGTCGTGGTGCTTGCTTGTGGTGCTGGTAAAACAATTGTTGGCTTAACCGCTATGAGTTTGGTTAAGCGGAAGACGCTGATATTGGCAACGAATCAAGCATCAGTCAATCAATGGATTGCTGAAATACTTGATAAGACTACCATATCTCCTGATGATATTGGTGGCTATACTGGAGAAACCAAAGAGATACGCCCCGTAACGGTTGCCACATATCAAATCATTACCTATCGGCGGTCTAAAGACGCTGATTTTGAACACCTACATCTGTTTGATGACGAAGATTGGGGACTCGTGATTTACGATGAAGTCCATTTGTTACCTGCACCCGTCTTTGGGGTAACAGCATCGCTTCAAGGCCGGCGCCGTCTGGGACTAACCGCAACCTTAATACGTGAAGACGGTAGAGAGGGTGATGTATTCTCTTTGGTTGGTCCAAAAAGGTATGACTTGCCGTGGCAACAACTTCAAGAACAAGGTCACATTGCCACAATTAGCTGCCACGAGCTTCGGGTACCCATGAAAGGAAAGCCCGCACAACAGTACCAAGCAGCCACCAAGAAAGATCAGTTTTACATTGCCAGCACCAACCCAGAAAAGGTCAATGTCATAAAGCATCTGCTGAAAGAACACAACGACGATAATGTTCTCATTATCGGAACTTATGTAGACCAGTTAAATCGCATATCGCAAATCATTAAAGCACCACTCATTACTGGAAAGACACCGAATAAAAAAAGAGACGAATTGTTTGAACAATTTCGTTCCGGAAAAATAAAGGTTTTGGTGGTATCGAAGGTTGCAAACTTCTCAATTGACCTTCCAGATGCAAACATCGGAATACAGGTCTCAGGCAGCTTTGGTTCTAGACAAGAAGAAGCTCAACGGCTGGGTCGTATTCTTCGTCCAAAAGCAAAGGCTGCTCGCTTTTACACTCTTGTATCTTCAGGTACCAAAGAGCAAGAGTTTGCGATGAAAAGACAACTTTTCTTAACAGAACAAGGCTATCGCTACGCAATAGAAGACACAGCTGTCACCATCTAGACGGCATGCGACCAACCATTAAACCCAATCGCCATTCAATCAGTGTAAATGCACCAAAGGAGACCATCAATGTCAACGGAAAATGTTGAACGCAAAGGTGGAACGAGACGCCCGAGAAAGCGAAGACGAGGCAAAGACTCGAAAGACAACAGAAGGCGCTCTGGATCGAACCGTTCTCGGAATACAGATAACCATTATAGCTCTGTCCGCTCTCCCCAGAGAAGCAGTAGAATGGTCGCCCTCCCCCCAAATTACCCCTTCTACAATCACCCTTTTGAAAGCAGTTTAAGGCTCCGAAACTCAGATGGTACAAGCCCAAAGAGTCTTAAACAACAACTTCAACAACTTCCTGAAGATTATCTAAAGTGTTTACACCAAAGTTTTGATGGACAACTCAACCAAGTAGAATCAACCGAGCATCTCGCCTCTCTTATTCACAGAGCCCTCAAAAAAAGAGACCGTGTAAACAATCTAGTCAGAGACATCCACCAAAGAGACCGTCAAGCTCTTGCCGTTTTACTACAGTGTGGCGGAATTGCACATCATCAAGAAATTATAAATGAACTGTTGGTTTCGCTTGGTGGCAATGAAGCCGAATGGCAAAGAGTATTGAAAACACTTGGGAAAAAGGGCATCGTTGCCCGCTCTGACATTAAGGATGAACATTTCTTCTACATCATACCGTCTCCTGTCATGAATGCCCTTGTCGATACACCGATAATGAAGGACGAAATCCGACTACCAATGCATGAAAATAGTCAATTCCAAGGCGAGGAAGATGACACATTTTCACCCCCATTGAGTTTTACACTTGTGGCTTATTCAACTTACATGGATCAGCAGCCTTTGAGATTGAATCAAGGTGGTGACATACACCGCTCAAGTCGAGAGGACCTCCAAGAATTTTTTAAACAGATATGGGACAATGAACCAGACTTAATCGAGTTTCATAATCAATTTTTTATGCAACATCATCTCGCCCAAATGCGTGGAGACATGATGGAACTCAATTCCTCTGTAATGAGTGAGTTTGTAACGCTCTCGCAATCAGATCAATTCACCCTGATCATTAAATTGCTCGAAGCTGAAATCCCCTTGACTGAATGGCTTCTATGGGTCCTCTATGATGCTGGCGACGCATGGCTGTCAGACCAAATGCTTGGTCCTCTATACCGCCGTTGGATAAGAGGAGACAACTGGAGAAAGAGGTACCATTCTGGAGATTGGAAAACACTCGAGCACCAAAGAGATAATTTTGGATTTAACCTTCTGATTAATCTTCAGATCATCGATGTTAATCACTGGGGGGACACGAAGTTTTATCGCTTGACCTCAAGGGGCCGGTCGCTTCTTGATGTTGAAAAATATGAAGATGACAGCTTCTATCTGACTTCAAACTTCGAGATCACTGCACCGAGCAATCTGCCACCCAAAACCATTTTTCACCTGGGCCAACTGTGTGAGTTTGTCCGATGTGACAGAGCAAATTTGTTCCGCATCACTCAATACAGCATTGAACGGGCCATCAATCGGGGATGGCGTTGGGAAGATGTCATTGATTTTTTAAGAGTACGGTCAAAGTATCCCATACCTGAAAATGTTGAGCAAACCCTTCGCGAATGGATGGGCCATCATGGTGACATCGAATTTCATGAAGTCACTTTGATTACTGTTCATCGGGCTCAGATTAGGCGTTTTGAGTCACAACGAAGCTTGAAGCCCTTCATTTTGCATCGATTTGTACCAGGGGTATACGCCATTGACATTACCAGACGAGAAGATCTTCAAGAAGCTTTAAATGAAGCTGGGTTTAGTCCATGTGAACACATCAATACCTATCCCGCAAATATGGATAGTATTGGTCAACGATCAAGAATTCAAGAACTTGTCAATCAAGGCAGAAGCCAGAGGCAAGATCTCATCCGAATTGCTCAGAATGCAGACTCATCGCCTGAGAGTTTATTTTCCTTGGCGGCACCCAAAATCAAGAGTCGCCGCAAGTCAAAATCGAATACCGTTCGAAAGAGTCTTGCAGCCATTGCAAGTACCTGTGAGTCGGCAATTCGAGCAGGTCAAAACCTGAAGGTCAATTACCTGACCAAAAGTGACGAACGCAAACAATTTACATTGTTGCCTGAGCGCCTTGCATTTACACCAAACAACAAACAAGTTTTGGTCGCAACCGACAAAGCAACAGGCTCTAAACACAGCTTTTTTATTGAACGAATTGAAAGAATTCAAGCGGTAGATTAGTGAGTGCAGACCGGTTTTTACCAACGGATACGGCACTTGTCACAGGAGCCTCAAGTGGTATCGGTTATGAACTGGCCAAAGCGCTCGATCAGTATGGTTTGAAACACATTTATCTCGTGGCGAGACGCAAGGAAAGACTTACTTCCCTTGCCAGTCAACTCGCTTGTGAAAGCACGATTGTTCAGTGTGACTTGAGCAACAAAAGAGAACGAAAAGCACTCTTTGGTAGTGTAAAAGATGTTGATATTTTGATTAACAACGCTGGGTTTGGACTTCGTGGAGTGTTTCAAGAGCAATCCCTGTCCTCTTTATCAGACATGATTGAGCTGCATGTCAACGCAACAGTTGAAATGTGTCATCACTTTCTCAAAGGGATGAGGCAGAAAAGGCGTGGCTATATTGTTAATGTGGGATCTTCAATTGGTGAGTTCTCTGTTCCAAACTCAGCCATGTATTGTGCAACCAAAGCCTTCATCAATAATTTCACAGAAACTCTACGGATGGAAGAAGACAAATATGGCATAAAGGCAATGCTTTTAGCGCCAGGACCGGTTAAAACTGAGTTCTTTGCGCAATCTCAGGTGGGGCGTACTATTCCCAAAGGTGCGCTCTCACCCCAAATTGTGTCACAAATATGCTTAAATGAACTGCTCAATGGGACCCCTCGTCATATGCCGGATTGGAAAATTCGGTTATTGGTAACGGCAGCCCGACACATGCCTAGAACAGTATGCTACAGTCTCATACACAATATTCACCGTTTAAAAATCAATGCTCGTTCCACAATCAGATCTAATTAGTATGACACACACAAGGTTGCCAAAGATAAGTCATGAACAAACGATGCGAAATACACAGAACAGAACCATGACAGCAGAGACTTTAAATCATGCCATTTACTTAATGAGCTTTGATAATAGAGCCAAATGGTGCCATAATCGGAATACAATCCATTTTCATCCAGCGCAAAAGTTCTCAAGGCGCTTTGAAATCATTACTCAACTGAATAAACAGAATATCCCTGTAGGTCCAAAACATGTTTGATAGTGTAGGTAAAGACACGACAGGTGGCGCCAAAAGACAGCTAAGCTCAATGTTAGTGTCTCTCGGTATTAATGGCGGTGTACTGGGCACTCTCATTTACTTGGGTGCTCAAACGGTCGACGAGATTAACCTCGATGATCTTCCAGTAGAAGTGACATTTTTCGAGGCTGCTCCCCCTCCACCACCACCACCGCCACCGCCAGGCGGTTCTAAACCGAAGCAAACCAAAAAGGTTGAGCCCAAAGAGCCTGATCCAGATCCTGTTGAAGAAGTGGAACCTGAAATCGAGGAACCTGAAGAAGAACCTGAAGAAGAACCTGCTTCTGAACCCGAAGAAGAAGAAGGTGAAGAAGGTGGCGAAGAAGGCGGGGTCGAAGGCGGTGTCGTTGGCGGCGTTGTTGGCGGTGTCATTGGTGGCGTACTGGGAGGTCAACTCGGTGGCTTTAGTGCAGTCCATTGGACCGATGTCAAGATCAAACGGCAGGTAAGCCCGAAGTATCCCAAGGCCGCAAAGAATCTAGGAATAAGTGAAGAAAACTGCCGAGTGCGATTTTACATCGACGAAAGAGGCAGACCCGAAAAGATAGACATCGAAGCGTGCTCAAAAGTTTTCCACGAAGCACTCACACAAGCTGCACTTCAATGGCGATTTTATCCAATGCGCTCACAAAGCGGCCAAAAGGTAAAAGCGACCTTTCTACTCACTGTAAAGTTCAGACTGAAATAAATAATCTCAATCACAAATTTAATTGCATGTAAGGATGTAACAATGATGAACAGAACCACCCTAGTCCTACTTGGTTTGGCGTTTTCGGCACACAACACCGCATTTGCAGAAGAAGCGCCTCCA
>JAYYJC010000244.1:0-8150 GCA_036146655.1 Myxococcota bacterium
TGCAGAACTGTTTTCAAGTTTTATGGCCGCATCGATGTTTGGCACCCGAACAATGGACAATACTGGGCCAAAAATTTCTTCGACGGCCGCAGGTGCGCCAGGCTTGACGTCATCAATTACCGTTGGACCCACCCAGTAACCGTCTGTTTGAGGCGCTTGTCCTCGGCCATCAACCAGAATCTTTGCGCCGTTTGCTTCTGCACCATTGATATAGCTGGTAATCCGTTCGACAGAGCTTTGGTTGGTGATGGCTCCCATCTGGGAACCCAATGTTAATGCAGAGGCTTGATTACATATTTCACTGATGATGTGATCGACTTCTCCGACCGCCACCAAGACTGAAGCGGCCATACATCTCTGTCCGGCACAACCAGTGAATGACGCCATGACATTTTGAGCTGTCAGTTCGAGATCTGCATCTGGCACCACAATGAGGTGATTTTTGGCGCCGCCTAAGCACAGAACTCTTTTCCCAGTTTGAGCACCTCGTCCGTAGACAATTTTTGCCACCCGTGTTGATCCAACAAAGGCGAGTGCTTGTATGTCTTCGTTGTCGCACAGTGCTTCTACTGTTTCTCGACCTCCATTCAAGACATTGAATATGCCATCCGGTAGACCTGCTTCCTGAAGCAACTCTGCCAGTCTGACAACTGACAACGGAACTTGCTCAGAAGGCTTTAGTATAAATGCATTACCACCCACAATGGCCTGAGGAAGCATCCAGAGTGGAACCATCAAGGGAAAGTTGAAGGGGGTGATTCCAGCGACCACTCCAAGTGATTCGAATACGACACGACAGTTCACACCACGGCTAACATCCAGTTGTTGACCAGCAGCGATATTGGGAAGAGAACAACCGTATTCTACACATTCGATGGCCTTAAGCACTTCTGCTTTGGCTTCGGCATAGGTTTTACCGTTTTCATGCGACACCAGCCAAGTGAGCTCTTCCAGGTTTTGGTGCATTAGTCCTCTCAGAGTGTAAAACACTTCGGCCCGTTCACGGATAGGACGGCTCTGCCAGTCTGCGAGATGAACTTTGGCTGCATTGACTGCATTTTGCACATCTTCTGCGGTTGAGGACCCACATGTCGCCATTATTTTTCCGTGACGAGGATTGATGATGTCGAATTGTTCGGTTCCTGAACCGTCTATCCATTGTCCACCAACCCAGTTTTTGACGGTGGGAAAGGATTCAAAGTCATAAGAATTGGCACTAAACTGATGTGTCATTTGGATGCTTCCTTGATGTTGCGCTTTACAGGGGTTGGTGTCGCAAGATGATTTTTTCGGTGTATGGCATCCCAATAGCTTGGGAATGGCGGACGCTTGACGTTTTGGCCTGCACCCCGAACCGTGTGAAGTTGGTTGTCTTTCCAGACCACTGAGCCTCTGCTTATGGTGACTGCTGGGACTCCAATGACCTCCATGCCCTCATAAATATTGAAGTCGATGTTTTGATGGTGCGTATCTGCAGAAATCGTGCGTGAACCTTCCGGATCCCAAATCACAATATCTGCGTCTGCGCCGACACTCAAGGCGCCTTTTTTGGGGTAAATGTTGAAGATTTTGGCACAATTTGTCGAAGTGACAGCCACAAATTCACTTGGGGTCAACCGACCCGTTCGGACTCCATGATGCCAGAGTACGCTCATTCGGTCTTCAACGCCTCCGGTGCCATTCGGGATCTTTCGAAAATCGTGAAGACCCGCTTCTTTTTGAGGGGTACAGAAACAACAGTGGTCAGTGGCCGTGGTTTGAAGCATTCCAGATTGCAATCCTCGCCAAAGTGCTTCTTGGTGTTCTTTGGCTCGAAAGGGGGGACTCATGACATAGTGTGCGGCCGCTCGCCAATCTGGGTTACGGTAGACTGAATCATCAATGACCAAGTGCTGTGCCAATACTTCGGCAAAGACACGTTGACCTTCCAGACGGGCACGGGTCACCGCTTCAAGGGCGTCAATGCAAGAAGTATGAACCAAGTATAGCGGCACACCCAAAACCTCAGCAATTCGAATGGCTCGGTTTGCTGCTTCTCCTTCTACCTCTGGTGGACGGGATAGGGGGTGACCTTCTGGACCGTGAATGCCTCTGTCATAAATGTCTTGTTGCAATCGAAAAACCAATTCACCGTTTTCGGCATGAACTGTGCATAAAGCACCCAGTTCTTTGGCGCGGGTAAATGAGTTCACGAGTGTCTCGTCGTCGCACATAATGGCATTTTTATAGGCCATGAAGTGTTTGAATGAATTGATGCCATGTTCGTGAACCAGAGTGCCCATGTCAGCATGGACGCTGTCATCCCACCAAGTGACCGCCACGTGAAAACTGTAGTCTGTTGCCGACTTTTCAGCCCAACCCATCCATTTGTGGTACGCATCGAGTAAACGCTCTTGCGGTGCAGGAATAACAAAATCAATGATGCTTGTGGTTCCACCGGCAGCAGCAGCTGATGTGCCAGTAAAGAAATCCTCTGAAGCAACTGTGCCCATAAAGGGGAGTTCCATATGGGTGTGTGGGTCAATTCCACCAGGCATGACATAACAGCCGCCGGCATCAATAATTTCTGTTCCTGCTGGGGCGTCTAGGTTTGGTCCGATGGCGGCAATGGTGTCGCCTTCAATCAGAACATCTGCACTTTGTTCGGCATCTGCGGTGACAGCTGTTCCGCCTCTAATCAAGATGGCCATAGCTAATACTCCTGTTGAAAAATGAAATGATGTGATTGTCTGAAGAAGTACCGCCCTTTCGATTGTCAAACCCGTTTTCCAGTGGTCTTCGAAACCGTGTCAACTCAAAAGTCACGATCTTATTTTTGTACCATAGATGGGATCCGGCATTCAAGGGTTTTGTATTTTTGTCCTTCCTTGTCAGCCCAGGAGTGAACAGACATTGATTTTAGTCTAGGCCAATGTCTTCATTCCAGAGATCAGGGTGATCGTGAATGAACTGGGCCATCATGGCAATGCATTTGGGGTCATTGATGACATGGAGCTCCACACCTCTCTCAATAAAGAGGTCTTCTGCACCCAGAAAATTTTGATTTTCTCCCACAATGACAACTGGTATTCGGTAGAGCAAGCTTGTGCCTGTGCACATGATGCAGGGACTGAGGGTACTAAAGAGGATTAACTGTGGCCAATCTCGTCTCCGTCCTGCATTGCGTATGCAAACCGTTTCGGCATGTGCGGTGGGGTCACCCGTTTGGACACGAAGATTGTGCCCTCGTGCAATGATGTCTCCTTCTTTATTCATCAATGCAGAACCAATCGGAAGTCCCCCTTCAGAGAGTCCGATTTGTGCTTCCTCATAAGCTGTATCTAAGCCTTTTCTCCACAGCGGATTCATGCCTCCTCCCTAAGCGCATTCAATACGGTTTCAGGTGGAGGTTGTCCAGAGAGACTAACCAACACCGCCCCAACAAAGGAACAGGCAAAAGCAGGTGGTAATTCTCCGAGTGCTGCGCAAAAAGGTCCAATTCCAGGTAGATTTGGTACCACAAACTTAAAAATCGGCACGCCAACGAAGCCGACAATCATTCCGGTTACAGCACCATTTGCGGTTAGCCTTGACCAAAAGAGCGAGAGTATCATAGTTGGACAAAATGTGGCTGATATACCAGACCAGCCAAAAATTACAAACCAAAATACACTTCGTGACTCAGAAAGAACCGAAACCAGAAGGGCAATGGCCAAGCCAGCGCCAGCCAGTCCAAGAGTCACTTTGCGACTGATTCCAATGAGTGCTTCATCCGACAGGTGTGGGTTTTTTATTTGTTGGTAGTAATCTCGGACGGCGGCGCTGCTGGCCAGAATCAGCAAAGAATCCACTGTGGACATAATGGCAGACAAAACAATCGCAATATATAATCCGACGATAAATGGCGAAAAGCTGTATTCGACCAAGGCTGGAAGGACTGCTTCAGCATCTGCTGTCAGGTCCATTCCCAGATTTGGGTCAGCAAAGATGGCGCGGCCGCACATTCCAATGACAACAGCGCCACTGTCTGCGAGCAGAGTCCAAACAAAGGCAACGGTTGCGCCCATTGGGATTTCTTTCTCGTTTTTCAGAGCGATGAAGCGCACAAAGATCTGCGGCGACCCCAAGAAGCCGAGACCAATGAGGGTGAGTGAGGCGATGCTTGCAATTGAAAGGGCATTCCAACCTTCGCCATGTGTCCATGAGGTAAGGTTGGGATCAATGTTCTGAAGTTGGTTGAGTAACGTTGACCAACCACCGATGTCAATAAGGGCCACCACAGGCAGTAGGACCAAACCCAGAAACATTAATGCGCCTTGGAAGACATCTGACCAAGCCACGGCCAGAAAACCACCTGAAGTAATATAAGCGGTGACCACTGTAAAACCGACCAGAATACCAATGTAGTAGTTCCAGCCCAGAAAATCTTCGAAAGCCTGTCCTGTGGCATCGATTTGGGCACTGACATAGATGGTCACAAAGCAAATTAGCGCAATGGCTGAGACAGCCCGAATAAGGTGGCTTTTATCAGCAAATCTCGACTCTAGGTAGTCAGGGATGGTGATGCTTTGATAGTCGTCTGTCAGTCTTTTAAACCGTTTTGAGAGCAAAAGCCATGCACCCATCACACCCAACACTTCTCCAAGTACGACCCAAAAAGCTTTGAATCCAAGTGCGGCACCCATACCGGTCAATCCAAGCAAAAGCCAAGCTGATTCACCCGTTGCACGGGCTGAAAACGCCACTGAAAAGAAACCTAGAGATTTACCCGCCGCATAGTAATCGCTGATGTTTTTCATTCTGCGAGCTGCAACCACACCAATGGCTACGAGAATGACAAGGTAGATCCCAATGCCGCTCAGTTTCCAAATGTCCATTAGGTTCCCGATTTCCAAGCCACAAGACCTCGCTCTTCGTCTGTGCCTGGGATGGTGTTGTCAAGAATGAGAGCAATAAATGCGCCTACTGCCATGCCTGTACTCCCGAGTGTATTGAGAATGTCGGTTACGGCTTTCAATGACTCACCGAGGTCGATAGGAGAAGCCGAAAAGTATTCTGGGACGCTGAGGCCCATAAAGAATGCAAATCCAATGATGAATAAGTTTCGTCCCGAGTTAAGATTAACAAACTGTAGGTTTGACATTCCGACTGCGGCAATCATTCCAAACATGGCACAGTACATCCCACCAACAATGGGGCTGGGGATGGTGGTAAAGAGTGCGCCAAACTTAGACACCATGCCCAGCACAATCATGATAAGTCCACCAGCTTGAACGACACGGCGAGAACCCACACGGGTCAGACCAATGGCGCCAATGTTCTCGGAATAGCTGGTAGTGCCATTTCCTGTTCCGATGATTCCGGCAATGAGGCAACCGATTCCCTCAAAAGTAATTCCCCTGTTTATCGTCTTTTCATCTGGTGGTGGTGCTCCTGCGAGCCGTGCGCAGGCATAGTAATCTCCAATTGACTCCACCATGGATGCCACATAACCTGCAATCATTCCAACAATGGCTGCCGCTCCAAAAACAGGCATTCCCCACTGAAAGGGATAGGGCACTCGAAACCAAGGCGCGTTGTGAAAGTTGTCGAGGCTGGTATGAGAAGGATGACCGGCTTCAAAAACGCCGGCAAAGGTGCAAATGGCTGCCACAGACCATGCGCCCACAATGGCCATGAGGATGGGGTACAATTCAAAAGCCCGTGCGGTTTTCCGAAGATATTGGCTAAATAAGATGATCAAAGCGATTGTCAATCCACCGATGGGCCAATGGGCACCTGCATTAGGGGCCCCAAACTTAAACAGACAAAGCCCGATGAGAGCAATGGTTGGTGCAATGGTGATGGGTCCCACATATCGAAGCAGTTTTCCAACCATCCCACTCATTCCAATGATGATTTCAAAAATCGCCCCTGCGATAATGGCGCCTTGGATGTGCTGCATTTTGACTTCCCATCCTTGATCCGCAAGTCCCGCCATACTGCATATGGCGATGGTGGGTGCAAGGAATGAAAAGGTTCCGCCCTGAATAATCGGTAGCCGATTTCCCCATGTAGCTTGCAGAAGGGTTGTTATTCCACTCACAAAAAACATTGTGGCAATGAGTTTGCCAATGTCAATTGGGTCTGTCATTCCAAGCGGACCTGATAGAATTAAGGGCACTGCCACTGTTGAGCCAAACATGGTCAAGTAGTGCTGGAGGCCAAGCACAGCGGTTTCCGCCAGCGGTGGGCTGTCGTCAATTCCGTAAAGCAGTTCGTGTTGTGGTTCTGGTGCACTCGCCATGGTATTCCTCCGATTTAGCCGACTTATATCTTACAGTGCTTCAGCCACGAAAATCAAACGGTGCGCTGATTTGAGCAGTCAAGATTGTGGGGCTCGAGATATGAAGAGGCGTCACAAAGGGATTCTGAGTTCAAATACCGAGTCTTGATTGTCTGGAGCACGAGACCGCTATGATACCAGTTCTGTACTGGATTAAATGGAGCAGTTGTCTTTCACTTCCGGAAGAACAGAGCTGGCTATTTGTTCTCATTGACTAGGTATGGTGTCTCACAGGGTGCATTGATGATTTCACCTGCTTGTTGGATGCAAAATGGACTTTTTAGGCGAGGGTTTTCGAGCAAATTGGGATCGTCTAATGTGTTGAGAAAAGCCATCAATGCCATTTTGCGGTCTTCAGTTAGAGTGAATCCCTCAATGAGTTCTGATTTGTAAGGGTTGTCATGGCCATCGCCTGGAAAAGCGCCAGACTCCAGTTTGCGTCCACCTCGGGCATAAGCCTGAAGAATGCTGTCGACAGAAAACTCGGTCCCGTCGTGCAGCCAAGGCTTGGTAAAACTGAGGTTTCTGAGGCTGGGTGTTCGAAATCGGCCCATGTCTTCAGCTTTTCCCGTCTGTTCAATTAAGCCTTGAGCTTGAGGGGGATAGTCTCCCTGCGCATTGATGTGATACTGACCTGTATTGAAATAGCCGTGCCGTCCGTTTTGCGCTGTCATTTCTGGGTCCGGCTGATCAAAGAACAAGCCGCCATGGCAAGCACCGCACTTCATTTCATCACCATAGAAAAGGCGATGTCCTTCTTGTGCCTCGGGGCTGAATTGTGATTCTCCCTGTAACCACTTGTCGTACTCGCTCTGTCCGTCTACGATGGTGGTGGTAAAAGCGGCAATGGCAGCAATGGTGTTCTCAACTGAAATGGGGGAGCCGTCAGTGGGGTAGGCGAGGTCAAACATTTCGTTGTAGGGGTCATATTCCGTCAGCCGTTCGATGATTAACTCGTCGGTCATACCCATCTCAACGGGGTTTGTATTAAGGAGTGGTATGCGCATGTGGGATTCAACTGTCTCCAGCTGACTGGACCAAGTCAATTCGGTTCGCCATGCCACATTGGCGAGGGACAATGTATTTAGGGGCAAAATGGAATTGTTAATTCCAAGCCCCTGTGCCAGTCCATCCGTGAAGGCCTTGATTTGTTCATGGCAAGTCCCACAACTCCGAGTCCCATTTTGGGACAATCGTACATCATAAAACAACCATCGGCCCAGTTCAAGCTGTGCATCCGTAAACTCTGGGATGGTCTGAGGCAAGGGAGGGTAATGGGCTGGCACCCAAAATGGCCGGTCAATGACACCGGTATCCCCAAGCTCAGAGCGACAAGCGATTAGTCCCGAAGAGCTACTTATTGAAAACCATAATGCTGCCCAACCAAAGGTCGGTTTGGTTTTCAGCTTGAACATGCACCACATAGCTTCCCCATCCATGGAAGGTCCAAGAGTTTTTGAAGACATCGCTGTCTTCGCACTCTGAAACAGGCTCAGAAATGACACCCAAATCATAATTGGGGGAGTCTTCAATGGTTAAAGTGACTCCTGCCTGTGTATACAGCTCAATGTCACACATCCATTCTGAAACTTCGAGAATAAACCATCCGTCATTGCTTGCGTCTTTATTAAGGATGTAGGTGTCTCCTTCTTCTGGGATAATGACCAGTTGACCGGCTTCGGATTCTGATGATGGAAGACTGAGCACTTGGGCTTCTGCTGCAGTGTCACAGGCATCCCAGCCATCTTCCGAGGGAGTGTCTTCTTGTGTCGCCTCGTCGGTGTCATTTGTACCATCGGTATCATTCGTACCATCAGTGTCATTTGTTGTGTTTTCAGCAGTGTCC
>JAYYJC010000245.1:0-4159 GCA_036146655.1 Myxococcota bacterium
CTGAACTCGTTTTGACGGGCTTAGACAATTTATGAGCCACCATTATTTTGGCGTCTGACAACTTAACTGTTTCCTTCGTTCCATCGGAGAATGCAATTTCAATTTCAGCAGGTCGATTGTAGTAATCCCACTCATTGAAAGAATACCAATTTCCCGGAAGGATGCGTACCTCTTCAACTTTCTGCTCAGCCTCCAATTTTAGTTCGACCCATGACCCCAATCCCGAAGAGGTGTCATTTTCTACCCAGGCCTTGCCCACGGTACCGTCGTATAGATTCTTATCTTCGTATGTATCATCTCCATCCATAAACCATGATGAGCTGGTTGAGGAAGAGACCGGTAAAACATCTGCCATCGAAAATGAAGATAGTAATGATCCCACAAGAATGAGCATTGTGACTCCTTAAATAGAGTAAATTAGGTTAAATTAGGTATTAAAAATCTTGCTGATACGCAAACTCAATGCCTTCAAATCCAGGCAAAGAACGGCACTGCCCGCCCGAACACCGTATACCCGCTTTATAGGCACCTGCCAAAAAACGAAGTGTGCGCTGGTTGTTTGGTTTCCATGCCACTTCACCTGCTGCATACAGGTTTTCGTTTATGTTTCCACGTGAAGATATCTGTAGATTATTTGACCAATCTTGGTAAACGGTAAAATCCCAATGTTCGCCATGTCGCCAAACAAAGGCATTTTGCATTTCAAAGAAGTCTTCATGTGAAGACGGGTTCTCTCCCCATTGAAACTGCCAACCGGAAACATTAATTTCAAGACCTTCATCTCCAAACAAAGGTGTCGAGTATTCTCCATCAAGACGTATCAATTGATCTGGCCGTGACCCATCATCTCTAATGTCTTGTCTAAAGCCCGTGTTGATGATGAAAGTTTTACTGTTTTGAGCATACTGCCAACCACCCACACCATGTAAAACCGTTTCAGGGGTGTCATTAAAATGGAGTCCTTCTAAATCTTCATCACGCAAAGCCATGATTGAAACATAAGGCGTAAATACGGCCGGTTTAACGGCCACATCCACTCTAAGCCGCGCAGCCTTCACATCATTAGAGTTGACTGCAGCAGAGGCATCTTCAGTGATCATACGCTCGTATTCAAGCGTGGGTGGCGTTGCAAGCTCCCAAAGTTCACTGGAAATAAATGAATTGATGCGTTCGCTGTCTTTGGATGATTTGGCCTCAAGCAGTATCACGGATCTTCCCAAATAGTAACTCGCGGAAGCATAGGTTGTATTGCCCATTAAAACAGGTTCTTCAACAGCAATTTCCTCCGCCACATACCGAAAGACATCACTTTCGATGTACCAGTCGCCTCCAAGTAGACTAAATTCAAGATCTGCTCCACCAATTGTCAGGTCGTGGTCATCAAAAAATTGCTCTGAAGGCAACTTTCCTATTTCATCAAACCGTACAAAACTTGCAATCACACCATGAACACCAAGGCTAAATGGCCCCAGCCCATACAGCATGAGTTGAGACCCAGAAATTTGATGTGGACGGTTGGCAGCAATGTCGTAGTTGGGATTTAATCTGGCAATTTGTTGACGGTTACTAACCCCAGAAATGAGATTAAATCGAACGGGTCCCTCTTCATAGATTAACTTGGCACCCCGAATAGAAGTATCTATATCGATGGCAGTATTTTTAAAGATGGAAAGAGCGATACCCCGTCCAAAACTGTCATAGACATCCCCAGCGGAAACCTCAAGAGAACCCATCTTTTGTCTCAAAAAAACCTTCTCAGGAACAACCAAAAAACCTGGGTAGAGCGTTTGTATACTTTCGTCGTGAAGGTTCCATGAATACAACAACTCATCATTGAGCATGTATTTATTCATATACATGCCTACCTGATCGATTTGAGCGCCCACAACCGTATTTTCCTTGTTGAAAATTACATTGAGCCGCTCGAATTGTTCGATGTAATCGTGTAAACGAGGGTTTGAATCCTCAAAACCAGGTTCAAGTCTATTCATGGCACGGTATCTGAATCGAAAGTCATTTCTTCCGTAAACCGTTGCATTTGACATCGGACCTAGTCCCCAGAGTTGGGCACCATGCGCAACAGAACTTTCAAAAAATAAAGCGAATAACGCCCACATGTTTTACTCTGGCGGAGGTGAATTTCCAGTCTCTGGTGAAGGGGTTGCTTCACTTTGTCCAACAGATAGAAGCTCGAGAACCTTTTCCTTAATGACAGCCTCTTCGCCAGGGGCATATGCTTCTTTGGTCCAGACCACTTTCCCCTCTTTGTCAATCAAGACATTGTAAGGCAATGCCTGAGAGGGATTGTAAACCGACAAAACGGTCGAACTGGAGTCTAATAGTACAGGAAACTCAAGGCCTCTGGTTTTGACAAGCGGCTTGACCTTACTGACATCCCGAGGCGCATCTACACTGATGCTCAAAACCACAAATTCTTTCTCTTTGAGTTCGCTATACATTTCTTGAAGGTGTGGCAATTCAACCAAACAAGGCTGACACCATGTCGCCCAGAAGTTTACCAGAACCACTTTGCCTTTGTAATCGCTTAAGGACAC
The DNA here is from genome assembly GCA_036146655.1 of Myxococcota bacterium. Classification (GTDB taxonomy): domain Bacteria; phylum Myxococcota_A; class UBA796; order UBA796; family UBA796; genus JAYYJC01. The sequence goes on from JAYYJC010000245.1 coordinate 2,556, forward strand.
CTCTTTTTTGTAAATGTCTCTGAGCTGAAAGTCTGGAGCTTCCGTCTCAGCCTTTGCATCAGAGCCTAAAACAAAAGCTGACAATAAAATAATAAATAGATTTCTAAGCATCTCTTCTCCTGACAATCTAAGTTAGCACACTTTGAACACATGTTGTTTCTTTTATCTTTGGTTTTGCAAGGGCATGACAGAAGTCTCACAACTGCAGTTCCCATTTAAACAACGATAGAGATAAACCCCCTATTCAAATCCAATGGGTTCAGGTCAACTCACCGATCAAAATATGGTACGATGGTGGAATGGCCCCCATTCAGATCCTCATCGTTGATGACGAACTCAGCATCCGTCGTGTACTCAAAGCGCACCTGAATCGTTCAGGCTACACAGTGGTCTGCTCTGAGAATGGTCAACTGGCCATCGACACTTTGAAAAGCACGCATATTGATCTGGTCATCACTGATATCAATATGCCCGTTATGGATGGAAGAGCCCTGCTTGAACATGTGCAATCTCATTATCCAGACATACCAGTGGTGATGATTACCGCTCACGGCACAGTTGACCTTGCAGTTGAAGCAATGCGAGCAGGAGCGTATACATTTATCAACAAACCCTTTGACAAAGCAGACCTTCTTGTGCAGGTTCGTTCTGCTCTAGCAGACCGTATTCCACGGCAACTCAAGTTTCATGGATCCAAAGGTCAGTTCTCAATTATAGGCCAAACAGAGTCGATGCGTTCTGTCTTTTCTCTTATTGAACGGGTGGCTGACTCGATGGCAACAGTTTTGATAGAAGGTGAAAGTGGAACAGGTAAGGAACTGGTTGCCCGAGCCCTTCATGAGTATTCAATTCGCTCCGAAGGTCCTTTTATTCAGGTCAATTGTGGAGCGATTCCTGAAAATCTATTTGAATCAGAATTGTTTGGACATGAAAAAGGGGCATTTACGGGTGCCATCCAATCAAAACCTGGTCGGTTCGAATTGGCTCACAATGGCACATTATTTTTGGACGAGATCGGTGAATTGCCCAAAGATTTGCAGGTCAAACTATTACGGGCGCTCCAAGATGGGCAATATGATCGAGTTGGAGGTTCAGTAACCCGTCATGCACATGTCAGACTGGTTGCAGCCACAAACCGTGTTTTGGCTGACGAAGTGGCTGAAGGTCGTTTTAGAGAAGACCTCTATTATCGATTAAATGTTATCCCAATCCACTTGCCCCCCTTAAGACAACGCATGGCCGATATACCATTGCTCTCAAATCATTTTGCAGAACAAGCGGCCAAAAAGTTTGGATTGACGCACCGACCTCTCAGCACCCAAAGCCAGACTTTGCTTTCTCAACATGATTGGCCGGGTAACATTAGAGAACTTGAAAATATCATTGAACGGGCCGTTTTACTTGTTGATCCAAACACAGATACACTTGAATTAAACAACTTAGTCGGATTTAAGCAATCTATACCTGACCAAATTGACCCTCCCCCCGATAAACAGGTCAATCTAAAGGATTTTATCCGCCAAGAAACAGCTCGAATCGAATCATCTCACATTCGCAATGCGCTCGAGCAATGCGATGGAAATGTCACACACACTGCCCGCTTA
>JAYYJC010000246.1:0-9880 GCA_036146655.1 Myxococcota bacterium
TCCTTCTAACGCACTAAAATAAAGGGCGGTGTGAACGGTTCCAAATAATCCGCTGACGATACCAGTTGCGATCATTAGCCAAGAAAAGATCCACTTGAATAATGAACGGTGTGAGACAAAGGCGCCACAAATAAGCGAAAAAACGACCATTCCCATTGCCAGTATCCCAAGTTGAATTCGAAAATCAGGGGGTGCTTCGGGGGCCCATGTATATGTTGATGGGTAATCGCATTCATAAGGCACCAAAGGAATGGTTTGGCCCTTAGCTGTTTGGTAAGTACTGTCTTTCAGCATTGCTCGAAACTGAATGGGTGAATACATAGCATCCCACTGAGACAGAGGTTGATCCGTCATGTCATTGGCGATGGCATGCCAACCGAGCCATACAAGCGGTTGATTCCAAAGGTGTCTCAGAGACTCATTTCGGTAAGTTATTGAGGTAAGGGACTGGTTTTGTTCAAACAACTGACCATTGGTTGAAGAATTGAACAAATCTCGTATTTTTGTCGCACAACTGTTTTGGGACCAGTGGTAGATATAGCTTCTATTTTCGGGCTTGCGAAGTGTTTTGAGGGTTGCATTGAGCTTACTTATGGACTCGGGGGGCAGCAAAATACGAGAAGCCACAAAGTGCCTCTCCTCTTTTGAATGGTACCGTTTAAAGTCCTTTTGATATGAATTTGCGCTGAGCCAGTATTCTAGGGTGCCGTTAAGATATCGTCCAAGCAAATTGGGTTGTTTGCTTTGAAAAGTACCAAAATTGTATATCTTATCGGTGCCTGCTTTGCCGTCACTTATCCAAATGGCGCTGTGGCCAAATGACGACCACAGCTTTTCGCCAGGCGAAAGGGTAATTAAAAAGACCCTGAGGTCTTTACTCTCCCTCTCAGACGCTAGCTTACAGAGATCTGAATCTGCGTTGGCTATAGGAATGAAGTGGAGTGCGAATAGAAATAGCCAAGAGAACACTAGATTGTCCAACTGTTCGAAAAGGTTTTGGGTAACAAGAGAAGATTTGGGCTTACGGAGTTGGGCAACTCTAGCAGAATTTGGATCCCTTCTTTGTCTCGCTGATGAGCCAGTAATAGTGCAAGAGAGGCGACAGCACCTAACAATACCCTGATGTAAGAGTTTGCACTGGTATCACTATCCCTTTTGCCGCTTTGTTGTTGAACGCCACCAATGGCGTCACCATTGGTCCTTAAAAAGTATTGGTTGTAGTAGAAAAGAAGGCTACTTGGGCGTCTCATCGTCATCATTTTTGGTTGGACCAGTCATTGTTGAACTCGGATTTCTTGACTATAGTTATCGCATTACCATTCAGTACGACACATAATGGTGGTGACTGCTATTGTACAGTTGAGCTGTTGTCGAAAGAAGTTTCCGACTTATCTGTGGAAACAAACCGTTTGTTTCAGTCAGTAACCTGTCAAGAAAGACATTGGTTGGTTGAAAGAGTGAACTGTGAAATGAATTCGTTGCTATTCTGAGGGTGTTGATGTCCATGAGTGGTGTGTGTTGGGCGTATTTTGAAGCTATTATGTCAGCCTGCGCCACACTCACCCACCAAATGGGGACAAGCAGATAATTAATTGACAATTTGATCACACTAGGCAATACACTGTTGAAATGCTCTATTCGCCAAATGTGATTTGTCTCTGAAGGTTGGGTTGGTTTAGTTGCCGGTGAAAGTATGTCGGCTGTGCTTATTTAGATTCAACCATACTCGTAACGGTGAGCTAAGTGTCAGATTGATCTTGAACAGTGGGTTCTGGAACGGTCTGAAGCTCTGGGATGTCATTGGGATTGATAAACTTTGAGCCTGAGTCGACTTTGTTTGCTTTTGCATATGCGAATTCTCCTGCATAAGCACCGAACAGTACGGCCACTGTTTGGCCAACAGTTGGCATCAACACAACGAAACACAGACAAACAGCAATCATGCCAAAGCAGACGAGGGGAAGTAGAATAATGCTCATGGATTTACCTCTAGCTCAAAAATCTTATAGAATATAACGCAAGGACATGATATTGGCCATGTCAAAGAGATTGGTCCTTATAGTATAAGTGATTTTGTTTGGATCTTTGTAGAATCTTTACGGAAAGGATATGTTTCTGCAGCCTATTATTTTTGAGTTGTTTAAGTTTATTTAGGAGCCATTGTGTCTATTTCAAATTACCGTCCACTATCGCGAGGAACCGTCATCCGCTCACGGTATGAGATCGAAAAATTCTTGGGCGAAAGTTTGCTGGGCTATACCTATGTAGCAAAGAAAATTGAAGACCAGCGTGTCTTAGTCATTAAGTTTATTAAGCCAGATTATGCATCCATTGATGATCTTGATCGCATTCGTACCCTCTTCGAAAAGGGCACAAGCATAAAGCATCCCAATGTTGTCAAGTACGGAAATGTGGCTGACGACAATGGATTGGTCTTCTTTACACAAGAGTATGTCCCCTCAACAAACCTCAGAGAATGGATCCTCAACAAACAAGCAAGTGGTGAAAAGACATCGCTCGATGATGCTGTTCGGATTTGTGATATTGTACTGGACGCCCTTGCAGCTCTTCACGAAGCTGGCATCATCCACACCAATTTGAAACCCGAAAACATCCTCATTCGCAAAATGGGTGGTACTCAACCAGCCATCGATCTGACCGCAAAAAATGTCATGATCACGGATATCATGGCCGCTCGCATTATCGGGACCACTCAAATGGCCGATTCTCAATATAGAGCGCCCGAGTGCCGTGCTCAATCAGGCATGACCCTCCATGGTCCACAAGCCGATGTCTATTCAGTTGGAAACATACTTTATGAGTTGTTGGTTGGTGCGCCTCCGAAGGGAACCTATTTGGCCCCCAGTGAACTTCGTGAAGATTTGCCCAAAGAGTTGGATGACATCATTGATCTTGCGCTCGCTGCAAATCCAAGTGACCGTTATGCTTCCCCAAGTGACATGAAAAATGCCATTCGAATGGCATTTGCAGAAGGCTTTTCATTTGCAAAACAAGAAGTTGACAACACCAATGCTCTGATCGCAATGGCCATTGGGGTCTTCTTTTTGGCCATCTTGGGTGGCTACTTCTTTGTGATGGAAAAGCCCGATCCGTATATTGAAAAGATGAATGCGGATGACATTGTCCGTGAACAGGTTGCCAGTCAATTCGAGAGTGGCCTGCCCAGCAAGGATGACCTTGAAAAATACAATTCAAGAAATCCTGACATGCTGTATGTACCCAAAGGGCCTGTCATCATTGGTCGATTGAACCGTGAACTTACAATTGATAAAGACATTGATGGAGATGGTGATCCTGAAAGTGCGAGTGCTTCTACCAGAGAAGATTTGGTCAAAGTCGTTGACATGGAAGCTTTCTATATTGATCGCTATGAATATCCCAATGTCAAAGGTCAAAAACCAGTGGTTGGTTTGTCAATTGCTGAGGCTGAAACAAAGTGTGAGGAGCTGGGCAAAAGACTGTGTTCCTCTGAAGAATGGGAAAAAGCCTGTAAAGGACCGAATAATCGGATTTACGCATATGGAGATGGTTATGACCGTCAAAAATGTGAGCGTGGTGATTACATACTCGGTACCAACGCTGACTGTGCACCGTCTGGGTTCGGCGTTCATGGGCTTAGCAGTGGACCTAGAGAATGGACTTCAACCGTTGCACCGTCTTCAGGTTCTCGTCGCATTGTCAAAGGTGGTTTAAAAAACAACACAGCAAAAGGGTTCCGTTGTGCTTTCTTCAATGATGAATCTGAAAATTACGCTGATGATCTTCTTGGCTTCCGCTGCTGTAAGGATCAAGATGCTCCTGCATCTAAATTAACACCGAAGCCTCCGGCACCAGCCGAAGCAGCTCCTGCTGAAGCCGAAGCTGCTCCTGCAGAAGGTGCGCCCGAAGCCGTTGAAACCGCTCCTGAACCAAGTCCGACGGAGAACGACGCAGCGGCTGAATAGTTCATTGCTCTGTTATTAATGAAGGCGCGGGACAATCTGAGTATTTGTCCCGCACCTATTGTTTTTGGACTCTGTTTATTCTGTGCCTCAGAGATTGAAGTACCAACTGATAGACTGCAGAGCTGGATGTAAGTTCCGAGTGGCCAACATTGTTCACTTGAAAGTTTTGGATTTGACCATTTCCATGGTGTGGTGCGAGAACTGAGGCCCACCACGGGCAGACCAGGTCTTGTCTGGAGAAAATAGAGGTGAGGGGGATATGCGCAGGAAAGTGCGTTTCGTGCATGCGTTTGAGCAACCGTGATCTAGGGAGCATTTGCAATGGAGACACAGATAGTAAGCCGCCGCCCATAAGACCGACGCCCAAGATTGCAGTTGGAGTACCATGGTGGGGTGTTCCCAATGTAACAAGGCTTTTGACACGGCGGTCACCACCAAATTGTTGTATGTATGTGCGGGCAATCAGTCCCCCCATTGAATGACCAACAATGTGAAAACTCTCAAGCTGTCGGCGTTCACAAATGCTCTCTATTTTCTCAGCAATGTTCTGAGCCTGTTCAGTGATAGAACGGGTGTTAAACCGCCACAACAGTCCTCCAAGGTCAAAACTAAAAACACCAATGTTCTCGCGCCTTAGGCGTTGCTCCATCACTTCCCAAATGTTTCTGGTCTGAAAAAAACCATGCAGCAGAAGTACTGTTTCAGGATAGCTCGCAAAGTCATCTCTCCGAATAATGGTGTTTCCTTTCAGGTAAACCTTACGGATACTGCCAAGTTGATTTCGAAAAAATTGATACATAGACCTGAGGTTTCGGATTCGTGATTCTAGACTTAATATGATACAATGTTCTCCGTTTAGGAGACACCAGTTATGCGTTTTATATCTATTTCTTTGGCACTTTTGGCTTGTACCGATGATCAAAAAGAAGACGAAGTACCACCACTATCGGCAACCGGTGATGACAGTTCTTGTGGCGGCAACGCACCAGTGATTGACGATCTGACCTGTATTAATTCGGGGCTAAACTATTCTGAGGATGAAGGGATAGATTTGCCAACCCTCACCATTATGTCGCATGTAACGGACATTGATGAAGATCTCACAGGCTACACCATGCTTGTGAAGTTTGATGATGGTATCGATGGGGTACTAAGTGAAAATGCAGAGGAGCTTTCTGTTAGTGGTGCGCTGCAAGGAGAGTTGTGTGCCGTGCCCGAAGCCGATATTGGTGTTCGACTTTATCTTCGAGGAGGACCACCACTGGCAAACACTGCTTATGAATGGCACATTACGCCATTCGATGCGGCTGGTGAACGTGGTGAGACTGAAATTATCGTCTGTACCACACCAGATGAAAATGGTGAGGGTGATCCCAATCCTCAATGGGAAAGTGGTCTTTCCGATACAGGAAACTAGTTCACATCAATTTGCTTCGGCGCGCTTTCTTCTCGCATAGATAACGCCCTCAATGTATTGAACAGATTTTAGAAGGGTATTGAGTTGTTCAACATGCGATATGCCAACTTCTATAATGATGATTGCCTTATTGTCCTCTTCAATTGTGTGGGCTTCCATTCGGTTGACATTGATCTGCTGACTTTTACAAACCGCCCCTAAGTCTGCGAGCATTCCCATCTGGTTTGTGCAAAGGATCTCAACCTCTGAGGAATGGCGGCCACTGGGAGTGTCTTGCCACTGGACAGGGACGCGCCGGTCCTTGTCTAGGTGCAGAAGCTGTTTACAATCAACGCGGTGAATGCTAATTCCATGTCCTCTAGTGATGAATCCAATCACTGGTTCACCAGGGAGTGGAGAGCAGCATCGGGCAAAGGAGGTGAGCACATCGCCTTCACCATCGATGAGAACTGGTGATGTGCTTTTTGACCGTATTCGATTGAAAAATGCAGTAATCGGTGAGCGTGATTCTTCTATTGTTTGTGGAGCCAAAATACGCATGACACGAGTGAGCGGTTGTGTCCCTGACGCAATGCCATAAAACAAATGTTCATTTTCACGGTGACCAAGTCGCTGTGCCGCTTCCTTCAGTTTGCCACTTTTTTGAAGTTTGCTGATGCTAATGCTGTGTTTTGACAATTCTTTGGTCAATATCTCTTCACCAAGCTCAATTCCTCTTGCCCGTTCTGCTTCACGAATCACACGTCGTATTTTTGAAAGGGCTCGCCCTGTTTTGGCAATATCAAGCCAATCACGGCTTGGATTTTGATTGCTTGAAGTAAGGATTTCAACACAATCACCATTTTGCAACTCGTATCGAAGCGGAACAATCCGACCGTCCACTTTTGCTCCCACACACGAATTGCCTATTTCGGTGTGAATGGCGTATGCAAAGTCAAGTGCTGTCGCACCCGATGGGAAGATTTTGACATCACCTGCCGGTGTAAAGACGAAAATCTCCATGGCAAAAAGGTCTACTTTAACAGTTTCAAGAAACTCACTCGGGTCATTGACCTCTCGGGCCGCCTCAAAAATTGCTCTCAGCCGACCAATTTGTTGAATGTCTTCTTTGGAAAGAGCAAGATGACCCTCTTTGTACTTCCAGTGTGCTGCAATGCCTACCTCAGCGACGGCGTGCATGTGATGTGTGCGGATTTGAACTTCTACCTGCCGCCCTTCTGGCAAAACCACCGTGTGAAGTGATTGGTAGCCGTTTGATTTGGGCTGAGCAATGTAATCTTTCAGACGGTTGGGATGGTGAGGGTACAACCCATGAATCATCCCAAGTGCCGTGTAGCAGTCGCCCATTGATTCAGTCATGACCCTGAAGGCAAGAAGGTCATGAACTTGGTCAAAAGTGAGGTTTTGAAGCTGCATTTTTCGATAAATAGACACCAAGTTTTTGACACGGCCACTGATCTCACATTTGATTCCTCTTTCAGTGAGTGCTTGTTGCAGCTCTGCCTTAAACGATTTGATGTAGCTGCTGTGGTCTGGGGCTCTCAATTTTAGTTGGCGTGTCAGGGAGCTATAGACATTGGGTTCAAGATAACGAAAACAGATGTCTTCGAGTTCTGATTTTAATTTGGAAAGGCCTAGGCGGTTTGCAATTGGGGCATAAATATCCATTGTTTCACGGGAGATGGATATCTGTCTTTCGGGTTTCATATGCTCCATTGTCCGCATGTTGTGGAGTCGGTCCGCAAGTTTAACCAGAATCACACGAATGTCATTGGACATGGCGAGGATCATCTTTCTAAAGTTAGCAGCCTGTGCCTCTTCTTTAGATCGAAATCGAAGTTTTCCAATTTTTGTAACACCATCGACCAGCAGCGCGACTTCTTCACCAAAGGTGTCCAAAATAGACTCCTTTGTGGTCATACAATCTTCCATGGTGTCGTGAAGCAAGCCAGTGGCAATGGTATCTACATCCATTCTCAAATCAGCGAGGATGTCTGCCACTGCAAGTGGATGGGTTAGATAGGCCTCTCCACTCTTTCTTGTTTGGCCGGTATGGGCTTGTGCAGAAAATAGATAAGCATTCATCACTACTTGAACTTCTGCGTCAGGAGAATAGCGTTGAACCTTTTCCAGTAGATTTTCGATGATCAATGTGGCCTCGGTTTACTCGTTATTTTTTATACGAGGGGGGAGAGTAAATTGTTCAACCCAGTTGGTGCGGCGGCTTTTTTTGAGGAGATTTGCAATAAATATGGATGAGAATTGTGACACAGCAGCATCTAAATCATCATTTACCACAAGATATTCAAAGTGGGCACAGTGCTGTAACTGAATGTGAATTTGCTTCATCCGTTTTTGTATCACACTTTCGCTGTCAGAGCGTCGATTTCGCAGTCTGGCTTCAATAATCTCGGTGCTTGGTGGCAAAACATAAATAGATATGGCTTCTGGAAACTCTGCCATGACTTGCGCTGCGCCTTGGTAATCTATGTCTAAAACGACGGATGCACCTTTGGAAAGTGCCTCTTCGATTGGTTTACGCAATGTGCCATATCGGTTGCCGTATACTTCAGCCCACTCCAAAAAGTCACCATTCTGGATGCCATCATTAAATGCTTTGATTGACAAAAAATGATAATCCACACCATCTGTTTCCTTTGGTCGAGCTGCTCTTGTTGTTGCAGAAACAGAAAACTGGAGTTCCGGTATTTTCTGCATTGTTTCACGGATGAGAGTTGTCTTTCCTGTGCCTGAAGGGCCAGTGACAACAAATAAAGCGCCTTGAATTGGAGGATGCCAATGTGCTGCGAAGTCCATGTGAGGTCCTATTGATTGGGATGAATGCAGACAGAATAGAGTGGGCAGGTTGGACAGACTTTTTTATCATATCTTCCCAAACAATGTCCTGAAATTCCGAGGTGCGAAAGTGCGAAATCAAAGCCAACAGGATCTCTGGGCCGTAAAACCCTGAGTGCTTGCGTCAACTGTACGACCGCTTTATCGTCGACTGCCGAGCGTGTCAATAGCCCTAGTAAACCAGACAACCGATGAACATGAACATCTATCGGCATAAGAAGTTTAGATGGCGGTAGTTTCCACAATCCGAGATCTGGTTGTCTCCGACGAACCATCCAACGCATAAGCAAGTGCCATCTCTTACAAGCTGAGCCACCGCTAGGCCGAGATAGGAAACGGCGAAATGAGTCTGGTAGGCGCTGTACCGTATTCCATGTTGGATTGATTTGTTGAGCAGCAACCACGGCATACTCCAGCAGGATACCCACGGATCGATCTAAGCAAGCTCTCAAATCTTCATCTGAGCGACGGTATTGAGATTCGAAGAGATACGACAGCCGTGGATAATCTTTATGGGTTTCTTGAAGTGTGAGTCCTAAAATCAGAAAGTCTCTCGGTTTGTTCCACCGATAGGTAATTTCTGACAGAGACGGTAAATCTGAAGCTCTAAGTGCATCAACCCAAGCCGATGGTCCTCCTTTTCGATCCCAGATGGCAGTCAATTTATTTAAAACGGGTAAAAAAAGAGATACGCGTCCGTATGCGATTTGGGCGGAAAAGACAGCTGCTATTTCCTGATCTCGTGCATCTTTATATCGGTGTGGAATTTGGAGTGGGTCTTGATCGAGGCTCGCAATGGGATCATGTTGTTTCAGAAGTCTGTTAAGGGCCTTCTTGAGTGATTTTTGACTTTGCATTACTCAATGTTGGCTGCTTGTTCTCTTAGTTTTTCAAGCAGACTTTTCATTGAAATGACTTGATTTGTAATCGCACTTTCAGATGCTTTTGAGCCAATTGTATTGATCTCTCTGTTTAATTCTTGAAGTATAAAGTCTATCTTTCGACCAACCGGCCCTTTTGCGCTGAAACTTTTCGTAAGTTGGTCGCAATGCGATTGGATGCGCAATAGTTCTTCAGAGATGTCCGATTTATCAGCTAGGATGGCCCCTTCTTGCGCAAGCCTGTTCGGATCTACATGGTCACCAAGCAGCTTCATTAATTTCATTTCTAGCTTTTTGTGGATTCGAGCGTTTACGGAGTCAGCCATTTCTACCGTTTCAACCCGGGTGCGCTGCAATTCAGCCAAGACCGCTGACATTTCCTTTTTGGTATTTAGGCCTTCTATGAATCTCATTTCGAGTAGGTCTGCAATGGCCGAGTCCAATGCCGTGGCCACAATATCCCATTCTGAAATGACATCTGGTTCCGGTTCACTTGAAGTTAATACGCCAGGTTGCTGCAATATAAATGTCAGCGGGATTTCAATGGGATCACGGAGCAGCCTTTTGGCTATTTCTTGTGTTGCCTGAAGATACTGCTCAGCGACTTGTGGGTTAGCCGATACTTGTTGACCACCATCGGTTGCTTCTCGGCGTACATGCACTTCGATTCGGCCACGGTGGAGTTTGTCCTGTAACAGGGATTTAATGCGTGTCTCAAGAGACAAATAGTAACGAGGAAGGCGAACATGAACATCACGGAA
>JAYYJC010000247.1:0-3945 GCA_036146655.1 Myxococcota bacterium
GACAGCGCCACTGACGAAAACACCGCAGTGAACACGCAGACATGGTACTTTGACTCAGATGGGGACAACTTTGCGGGGTCAAGCATCTCGACGGTGGCCTGCAACCAACCGGGTGGCTATTTCGCCTCAGCCACGGACTGCAACGACAATGACAGCTCCATTTTTCCAGGGGCTGGGGAAGTCTGTGATGGCATTGACAACAACTGCAACACCACGATCGATGAGGGCGTGGCCAACACCTATTACCGAGACATTGATGGAGATGGATTTGGCAACCCAAGCAATACCACCAGTTCTTGCAGTCAGCCAAATGGCTATGTGACCAACAATGCGGACTGCAACGATGGAAGCAGTGCCATCAATCCAAATGCAACCGAAGTATGCGACAGCCTCGACAATGATTGTGACAACAGCATTGATGACAACGACAACAGCCTTGATCTCAACTCGGCCCCGTATTGGTACTCAGACAGCGACAACGATGGGTATGGAAACCCAAATGTCTCGCTTCGCCAATGCAACCAACCAGGTAATTATGTTTCAAATGGTGATGACTGCAACGACTCGACGAGTGCCGCCCGACCTGGAGCACCTGAAACCTGCGATGGGATCGACAATGACTGCGACACCAGCATCGACGAAAGCAACGCAAGCGGATGTACCACCTATTACCGAGACTTTGACGGAGATGGCTATGGCAGTTCGTCAAACTCACAGTGTCTGTGCGCACCTTCCGGCTACTATGATGTGACCAACAACAGTGATTGCTACGACTCAAACGGAGATGCCCGCCCAGGACAAGGTGCATGGTTCAGCAGTCATCGAGGAGATGGAAACTTTGATTTTGACTGCAATGGCACTCAAACCAAGCGGTACAACGGAGGCGGCGGATGCGGAGGGTGGCCTGGCTGCTCTACCAATAATGGCTGGAATGGCGGAAACCCATCCTGCGGAAACAATGGTTCATGGGTCACTGGCTGCTCCACAGACTGGTTCAGCTGCGATAAAAACACACAAACCCGAACACAAGAATGCCGATAGACTTTCCGGCGGCTTAAAGCCCTTGCTCAGATCGCCACTCCGGATTGAACACTTTTGACCAATACCTATCCCAAGAGTCCTGAAGCAAAGCCACAATGGGCCCTTCCTGACTGATCTGCGCTGCGGCTTTCATCGCAGCCACCACAGAAGTACCCGAAGAGCCACCCACCAAGAGTCCTTCTTCTCGAACAAGCCGTTGAGCCATTTCAAAAGATTCCGAATCAGATACAGTGACGGCAAAATCAACAACGGTCGGATCAAATACCTCCGGCACCACACTTGAACCAATTCCTTCAACAAGGTAACCGCCATCTTCACCCAACTCACCTTTGTTGATGAGATCAGCAAGTCGAGAACCCAAGGGATCGGCCAGCACAATTTTAATGTTTGGGTTCATTGATTTTAAGTATCGTCCGACCCCAGAAATGGTCCCACCCGTACCCACTCCAGTTACAAAAGCCGCAACCTTTCCGTCGGTTTGAGACCAGATCTCTGGCCCTGTGGTTTGCTCGTGAACAAGGGGATTTGCGAGATTTGAAAACTGATTGGTCCAAAATGAATTCGGCGTGTCTTTGGCCATTTGTTGCGCCACAGATTGAAAGTTTCTTGGGTCTCCCGGGGGTGCATTGTCTGTCACTACAACCTTGGCACCAAGCGCTCTTAGTGCCTGCCGTTTGTCCATCGACATTTTTTCAGGCATCACACAAATCAATTGATAGCCTCTTAAAGCAGCTACAATGGCCAACCCTACACCTGTATTCCCAGCAGTGGCTTCGATGAGCGTGCCACCTGGCCTGAGTTCTCCGCTGGCTTCAGCGGCATCCACAATGGCCAGCGCAATGCGATCTTTGACTGAACCACCGGGATTGAGGTGTTCGCATTTACCCCAAATAAGGCGTGAATCCTTTGAAAGATTACAGAGTGGAACCAAAGGCGTGTGACCAATATGATTGAGGATAGAAATCATTGACTGAACCAAGTTGAGAGGATGGACTGACAGTCTAACGCAATTGGGTTAAATGTTCCTCAATCCTGTTTACTAGAGTATGTAATTGTCCACCATATCTCATATCCAAGTTGATGAAGCACCATTATCGGTCAGGCAATATTTTGCCAACGGCCAACCCGGCCCCCTTACCTCTACAATGGCTCATGTGCCTGAACTGCTGCAAGTGACCATGCCATTTATTGGGGCTGCCCTTGGTCCATCATCCATTGATTTCAGAACCAAAGAAATTATCATTCTGAGAACTTCTGCATCCATGGGGTGCAATTACTGCACCAATACCCATACAGTGGTCGCCAGCAAAACAGATCTCACGGATGAACAGCTGAGAGCGTTAAGAGGCGAAACAAACTATTCTAACGCTGGATTTCCGGCTCACGAAGAACTTTTAATTGAGTGGTGCGATGCCATGACCGCTGGCGCAGGACCCATTTCAAAAGACTTGATGACCAAATTGGTTGAAGCCTATGGTGAGGCGGCAACCGTTGAGTTTGCTCTGTGTTCTGGATGCACCTTAATGCTCAACCGATATGCCACCGCACTTCAGTTACCCACAGCCAACGCACACTTAGAGTGGCTTGACAACAATGGTTTTAATCGATGACGCTAACTGATTATTTTGACAACGGAATTGTATCGGGTCGGCTTTGGTTCTACAGTAACTATCATTGTAACTTGGCATGCACTTATTGCTTGACTGAGTCCTCACCCAACAGCCCCAAACGCCTATTTTCACCGGAGCAAATGGTTTCGCTTGCACATGAAGCAAAGGAAATGGGGTTCAAAGCACTTGGCATCACTGGTGGTGAACCTTTCTTGCTCCCCAATATTGAAAACACCATAGCTAAACTGGCAGATATATTGCCCATTACGGTCCTCACCAATGGCACACTTTTCAACCCAAAACGGATTAAGGGCTTGGCACAGCTTTCACACAGAGAAGTATGCTTTCAAATCTCTCTTGACAGCCACCTACCATCAGTCAATGACAGCATGCGAGGCCCAGATAATTTCGCCAAAGTGGTTGAAGCTGTGCCCAAACTCATCGAACTTGGGATTCAAGTGAGAATTGCCAGCACCTTGGAATCCATTGAAGACATTTCCAAGCTGAAGCAGTTCGTTGCCAACCTTGGAATTCCTGAGCAAGATCACATTGTTCGACACATTGTCCAAAGAGGCCGAGCCAAAGACTCAAACCTCGGAACTGTGGCCCACTTTGAACGGTTTCCACCTGAACTAACACTCACCAGTGAAGGGGCATTCTGGACCCCATTCGGCCCAACTTATCGACAGGGACGATTACAGACAGATTTGCTTATCTGTAGAACGGTCGCTCCATTAAACAAGCCTGTACAACAGCTTCTTAATATCTTGGGGCAATCGGATCTTGAACTCGACAATCAAGAAGGCTTTGTCTGAGCATAGTATTTGCTAACCGGTGGTTGGCAGACCCTACAATTTTACCGATGGGCAGTCTCAAAATGATATGATGGTCTCTGCACTTTTGTATGAGGATTACAATGTCTATCGCATCACTCATATTGCTTGGTGTCGGCTGTACCGACAAGACCGTTCAGGTCATCAATACGCCACCGTCAGTCAGCATCACCTCTCCAGCAGACGGAACCGAATACCAAGAATACGAAACCATTGAGTTTTATGCCACAGTTAATGACTCACAACAAAGCCCCGAAACCCTCACCTTAAGTTGGGTTTCTGACATTGATGGCATCATCAGCGAAGAGCCATCAGACAGCAGTGGCAATGCCATTTTGTTGACCGCAAACTTAAGTTCTGGAACCCATACCATCAGCCTAAATGCCGTCGACGAGAAGGCCACAAGTGGAATGGATTTTGTGGAAGTCTCGGTCATTGACATGGAAGACGATCCCACACTC
>JAYYJC010000248.1:0-2354 GCA_036146655.1 Myxococcota bacterium
TTGACCTGGCCAAAACCATCGCCGTCGCTGTCCAAAATACAGAGGGCGCCCTGTTCGTTGTTGTAGCCTGGATACACCAAGGGATTGCTGTCGTCACAGTCGTGACCGGCATCGGCGCTGACATCTGGAATGGCATCCCCGTAGCCGTCGCCATCGCGATCGACCACACAGAGGTCATCGTCTTCATACTGAGCATTGTTGGGGAAAATGGTGGAATCCGAATCGTTGCAGTCTGTTCCTGCGTCGTAGGGCTGAGTAGCCGTCGAGTCACCAAAACCATCACCGTCACTGTCTCTCACACACAACTCCCCCCCTTCTCGACTGCTGCCGGGATAAGTGGTTGAGTCTGAGTCATTGCAATCGTCGGAATTGGCCACATAGCTGAGGGTTTCCGAAAGCAGTTCTTCAAGACAAGCTGTCACCCCTTGGCTGGGGTCTCCAAATCCGTCTTCGTCGGCATCGGGATACCACAGGCTTGGCCCAAGGATGGAATCATTGCGATCGTCACAGTCTCCATCCTGCTCGGTCAATCCATCTTCATCATGGTCATCGGTGGGATTGTCCCAAAAATCTTCCGCTGACTTTTCGAGTGGAACAATACAAGAAAATTGGAAGAGCAACCAGAACATTTTACAGACCTATTTTGCACACTAAATGAGAAGTGTACGCGAGAAATATTAACACAAGATCAAAAAGTCAGATGCCCAAAACATGGGTTCTTGGGTTCCAAATCTGTGTTTCAACAAGAAAATCAACCTCGATACAGATCTAGACTAGCGTTCTTGGTGCATTGTACCTGCTACTTTTCGCATGCCGAGAAAATACCATTGACGCCACCATTTAAAGCCGCATAAGACATGCTTGGATTTCCCAACATAAGTTCATCAAGACCATCTTGATCGATGTCCCCGATATTACGGGCATAAGTCACATCCGGAAAGATAAAGTCTGCATCACGCACATCGAGCGTCACCGGTTCATTGTGTAAAATACCCGTATCGTCAAGTTCAGCCGCTTCTATTGCAGCAACAAGGCTTGACCCAAAAAACACGGACGCATAGTTGCTATTGGAAACACCGTTCAACTCTCCTTCCCAATTCATCACCAGATCATCCAAGCCATCGGCATCCAAATCACCCGCATTTGTACAGAAGTTATAGTGCTTGGGCTCCCCACCTAGAATTCGAAGATCGGCATCGGACTTACTCATCGATGTCGGTCCATTCAAAATGGTTTCATTAAGGAACAGATGGCAGCCCATGGTGTTGTACGCTTCCTTGACAAGCAAATCGGCTTTTCCATCTCCATTGAAATCACCTGAGTCTGTGATGTCAAGAAAGTAGCGGCTGGTTTGACCATACATTACCCAGTCTGCATCGCTCATCGTGAGTAAATCGGGACCATTCAATAAACCCGCACCTAAAAATATGGCGTTTTGACCGCTATAATCATTGTGAAAACGAGAATAGAGCACATAATCACTAATCCCATCGTCATCGATATCGGTCACAAAACCCTTATCCAATGCCAAAAATACAAGGTCTGCGGCATCAGAACTCACAGAACCGCCCATCATGGGCAATAAGTTTTGCCCCAAGTGCAATTTGAGGGCACGGTAACTGAGAAAGTTTTGGATGTACTCCCCATTGGTGAGCACATCCGCCAACCCATCTTGGTCTAAATCGCCCCCGTAACTAATAAAGTCCAGGTCATCACCCTCAATGTGGATAGAGTGTCCTTCACCTATGGTTTCGACACCCAAATACTGACCGTAAAAAGAACTCAAATACAGGAATATCCCAGTAACGCTGTAACTCGAGCAACCGATTCCAAAATCATCCAAACCATCGCCGTCGATGTCATCAACAAAGTTCAATGATGTTGCGAGGGCCACAGGCGATCCGAATTTAAAAGTCCAATCAGACTGGTCGAGCGTGGGCGTATTGGAAGAAAAAAGAGTGCTGTCTAACAGACTAATCCGAAGAGAAGAACCTCGATCAAAAGTGTCATAGAGAATGTCTTTGGTGCCATCCCCGTTAAGATCACCGATACTGCGCACATCAAAGAAAGCATTGCCTGAGGTGCCTTGCAGCAAATACCGTGCATCGGCATAGCTCATCTCAGTCGGACACAGGTCCCAAGACCGATCCGACAAGCCATCACCATCAAAATCGGTCAAGCAGGTGCTCGGATCGGTCTGAGGGGCTGCGCCCACATAGGTGAACTCAGCAGTGTCATTGCAGTCATCACCGCCGATAACGGTATTTTGAGAGACGAGGGCGCTGTTCAAATCACGGTACGAACAGCTGTGTACGCCGCCCTCCCATTGTGAGGCGTCAAAGCCCGAACACTCC
>JAYYJC010000249.1:0-5139 GCA_036146655.1 Myxococcota bacterium
GTAAAACCACCATTCCCGACAAGACCAAAACCGAGTTGATACATCCCATTTCCGTAGAGTGAGTCATTCTGATCCACACCCATTTCGTAGTTGACAGGAGACTTCCAAATCAAACTTTCGGAATGGAAATTCCAAGGTTCGTTGAACTTGACATACATCGAAAAGGAGAAGGCATCGGAAAAAGTTAGATCGGGACTGCTGTTGATAAGCAATCGACTGTTTACATCAGGAATAAAATTCCACGCCGAAATTGGGTTTTGATATCGATCGGCCGTACTAGAGGACAACTCTGCAATCACCGAATGGACAAAATGGCTCTGATCGGTCAAGCCACCATTGTCAAAGGGCAGGTAAAGGACCATGCCATTGAGCAGACAGTCTGAACCAACCGTGACCATGGTGCTGTCTGAAGGACCAATAGCTCCAAGTGGCAACCCGTCATCCGGTGTCACAGTACAGGTCCACATGCCTTCAGTGGTAGAGGTGCCTGCAAAAGTGTCGCTCAACGCCGCAGTACTGGGCGTGGTCTGAACCACCGCCCCCGTGGGATCGGTCCATTCATAGGTGTAATACACCACATCAGTGTCCGCATCGGTACCTGGCACATCAACCGTACACACAAGGTCGTCCTGACCCGCTGAAGCCGGATCAGGAGAAGCACTCACGGAGGGTGCAGTAGGAGGCGTATTCAAAACCGTCACGCCTGAAGAGGTCATAGAAATGCCGTCTTCCACACCGTCATTTGGGGTCACCACCACATAGACCTCGTCGTCCCGGTCAAAGTGAACCATGCCGCTGAGCGTGGTGTCTGGACCGCTTTGAACAATCGTTGTCGCACCGGTTGCAAAATCAACGACATGCCAATCAAACGATGCGCTTACTGACTGCCCGTCCACATCATCAAATACGGCAATTGCCACGATCTCATCATTGGTGTAAACCGCCCCAGGACTTAGGGTCACGCTGCTGACTGTTGGTGGGGTATTGTCTACAGTCACAGAGGTATCTACAGGCTGGCCATTACTTTTACCGTCGTTCGGAGTCACTCGACAGATGACAGTTTCGCTGACCGGAAACGGACCTGCAAGGGTACTTGAAGTTTCGGACAGGCTTTGCGTGCCAATTAACCACTCATAGGAGAATTGAACGGGGTCATTGTCAGCATCCATACCCACCGCAGTGCAAGTCAATGTGGGCGTTTGGCTGACTGGATTGGTCGGGTTGATCGAAGCAGATGTCACAATCGGTGCGGTGTTGTCAACTGTCAGAGCAGCCGACCCCAAACCACTGGCCCCATGTGAGTCCAAGGCCGTGGCCTGGCACTGAACAAGATCACCATCAACTGCGGTGCTCAAAGAGATGGTGGCACCCGTTCCGGCAGATGCGCCATTGATTGTCCACGCATAGCTGAGCGTTACTGGGTCGTTGTCGGCATCATCGGTGCTGGCCCAACAGGTCACGGTGTCCCCGTTTCGAACATCTGAGCTCGGACTTAAGGTAACGGCTGTTACCGTTGGCGGGGTGTTGACAACCACAACCGATGTACTGGCCTGGTCACTTCCGCCATAACCATCGGTCACATCTGCTGTACACACAACTGCACCATTGGGAACCACCATGCTGGGATCCAGTTGAAGGGTGGGCCCAACATAGGTGCTGGTACCAACAGTCCAAGTAAAATCAGATGAGAGTGTCTCACCGTCGGCATCGGTGACATCAACAGAGCAGGTCAGCGCCATTGATGTGGTCACGCCAGTGGTCGGATCGATCACCAGATTAGACAGGACAGGTGCACGGTTGTCGAGTGTAATGCTGGTGGAGCCGACGCCGGTGGCAAAGTCGCTGTCGGTTGCGGTGACGGTGCAGGAGAGGAGATCATCCGGCATGGCCCCGGTTCCATTCAGATCGAGTGAATTGACATTGCTCCCGACGGGATTGCCCTCCAAAGCCCACTGATAACTCAACACAGGTGTTTCGTCCGGATCGATAACAGTGGCCGTGCAGGTGTAAATGGAATCGTTATAGAGATTCGAGGTTGGAGAAATGCCCACAGATGAAACAACCGGCTGGGTATTTTGAACGGACACAGTGGCTTCACCGTAGGGTCCGTCCACAAGACCGTCATTAGGAGTCACACGGACCGTCCACTGTTCCCCCTTTAAAGTGTCAGCAGCAGACACAGTCTGTGCAGTCTGACTGGGTTGAACCACATTGTCTTTCAGCCAGACATAACTGTAGGTGACGGTGGCTCCTTCGGGATCCACTGAGGGATTGAGAATAGAGGCCGATAGGGCATTGTTGGTTGCAGCTGGGTCGGGTTCTATGCTCACAAGCGGCGAACTTGGCAAACCATTCACGGTAAAACTGATTTGATCGGCGTCGGTTAGCCCATCTGTATCGGTGGCTGTGACCACAAGCGTGTATGAGCCGTAGCTCAATGTATCATCGGTAAACTGAGCTGTACCGGTCGAAGTCGCACCCTGAGTAGAATATGGATTGCCATTTAAAGTCCACTCTAGTGAGACAGCATCGGGCTGGTCTTGGGCGTCAGTAACGGTCGCAACAAAGTCGAGCACTTGACCTTCTGTCGCGGTGCCTCCATTGACTGGCGAATCGATCTGAACTTCAGGAGGCGTTCCGACGGTATACGAAATAAAATCGGTACATGTCGCTCCGACTTCATCGGCAACAGTCATGGTAATGGTGTGGGTGTCAACGGTGAGATCGCCAAAAGAAAATAGAACATCACCAGCCGTGTTTGGGGTGGATTCTCCAAGATTGCCATCCTTATCGGACGACCAAGACACGAGCAACCAATCAGAAGGAACATCAACATCGCTGACCGTTGCAGTAAAGGACACGGTGTCCCCCTCGGTACCCACACCACCGTCAAGTGGGGTTAAAATCTCGCAAAGGGGTGCAGAGTTGGGCGGTCCCACTTCAAGCACCACACTCGAAGAACCCACTTTTCCCGTGGTGTCTTCAACATGAAGCTGAATGGCGTGCTCGCCCTCTGTCAGGTACCCAAAGCCCTCAACCTCACCTTCTGAGTTTGGGGTGACGGCCACATCGGTGAGGATCCCGTCCAGACTGCTTTCCCAATATCCCATCAATAATTCTGGTGCGTCTTCTGCGTCGGACAGAAGACCCGAGAAAGTTATCAACTGCCCGCTGTAGTAAACGCCACTGTCAGTGGGTGTAGAGATCTGAGACTCGGGTGCGGCTGTAGGCGTGACGGACAGGGCCACACTGGCACTGCCGGTGGCATTCCCAGCATCCTTCACTTCAAGAATCACTTCCACATCAGATGGCAACAACACCCCATCACACTGCACCGTGCCATCGGATTCGGGGACGGTTGCTTCACACAACACTTCGGTACCGACATACCAAGTAGCAAGCAACTGATCATGTCTGTGATTTGGGTCGGAAGCAGCGCCCCTAAAAGTGGTTGAGTACCCTTCGAGGACAACATCTCCATCGGTGTGTGAGGTAATGCTTGCTTCAGGTTTTGAATTGAAAGCAGTAACCCCTTTGTCAGAATCACAGGCGACAAGAAGGACAAGGGTACAAAAGAAGAGTGAACGGGACATGGGCCAACCTTGGTTAATTGCCCTCGATCGTATCACACGAAGACATAAAATGAAACCATGAATAACCACACAACGGTTGAATAAATCGACTTCCCAGAAAAGCATTTATTGATTTTTGCAGAGGTACAATCGCCAGCCGTCTGGTTAGCATAAGCAACTTAATTTGATTTATATCAATGTTGTTGCCCTTATTTCTACCAATGAGTAGGTATTGAAGAGATTTTGAGATATAACGGCACCGAGGTGCCGATATGATGATCTTAATGTTTTGGGCATGCAGCACATTCATGACCCCACAACCCTTAACAAACCAACCAGGCACCGATCCGGCCGATCTATCGGGCGATTATGATGTCGACAGTCCATTTGACGATGCGATTTGTGAAACCGCCATCGACCATTGGAATTCTTGCACCGGCGAACGGTTGGTCGCCCCAGACTGTACCGAAACGGCCGCACTAGAATCAGACTTAATCTTATCTCTAGAGTGCGATACCCTCGAAGAAGCAGCCCCGTACCTTCCGCTCTGTGAAACCGTCGGATGGTGCGACAGCTCCGCTGGCTGTGGAGAGGTTTTGGACATCAATGATGTTCGAAATCTACTCACACTCAGCGATCGCAGCACTGTGACCGATGCCATTGATGTTCGGAACCGTGTTGCAGCCATTGCAGACATATTTGCCGCCCGCAAAGATTGGCGAGGCACCTTCACCACCGTCTATGCCCCCATTACCCAGCGCGGAATTGAAGGGTTAAGAGACGGGACCTATCGATATGATGTTTGGGCAGAAGATCTGCTCATTGAGTTTGCAGGTCGCTACTTCGAGAACCTCCACGCCCACTTGCTCAATCAAGACACCAGCAAAGAATGGGGTCGATACTATGATCTGAGCATGGATTGTTCTGCGTCTCCCTTGCGAGTGGCTGCCAGCGGTGTCAATGTGCACCTCTTCATCGACCTGCCCTACAGCCTTGAAACCATCGAAAGCCAACCAGAACACAAGGCTGACTTTGAACGGTACGGCTATGAACTCGTTGAAGTCACTCCTGAACTCATTGAGGACTTAAAATACATCTACAATGTCGATGGAACTGATTTCTTCAGTGGATTCTTTCTTGGAGATTGGGTAGATGGCGTCTTTGGTGAAAATACCATGACCACATTTAGCTTTCAACGGGTCAGGTCCAAGGCATGGACCAACGGTCAATGGCTGCAAGGCTGGGAAGCATGGATTGCCGAAGGTGAAATGTCAGCCTCCTGGTCTGGCGCAGACCAAATACTTGCGGCACTCGATGCCAGTGGCACCATCTAGGGCCGTCTCCACCACCGCATCGAACTGAAGTCCTGCACTTCAGACAATTTGTTCGAGACAGCAGGGTTCACACTGCTGAACTTCTCAAGCAACCATTCCAGCAGCCATGACAATGACACATCACAGCAGGGTTGTCCCTCATTGGTCTATGCATGAGCACACAACTGCGACCTCTTCAGGTGCACCGTTGATCCATAAAATATCAACTCGCATTTAAAAGACAATAGTTGAAA
>JAYYJC010000250.1:0-10000 GCA_036146655.1 Myxococcota bacterium
TGTGGCCTCACCAAAGAGCAAGCTTCGCATCATACCACTTCAACACGCCACCGCAGCTGAGGTGGTCAGCGTCATCAAAGAAATCTATGGTGCTGCAGGAGACTCAACCTCCAAATCGTCAAAGTCGAGCAAAACCTCCCGACGCTCTTCCCGTTCTCGAAGCAAATCCTCTGCAAAGAGTGGCGGAAGTGAAGCCAGTAATGTGGGCAAAGAAGGTTCATACATTGAAAAAATCATTAGTGACGAGCGTACAAACTCAGTCATCATGATGGCCAATGAAGAAGCCCTTGAAGAAGTGGCTGATTTAATCGCAGACCTTGATGTCGATGTAGATCCAGCCAGCCGAGCTCAAATTCATGTCATTTATCTTGAACATGCCAAGGCAGAAGATGTCTCACAGGTGCTTTCAAATCTATCGAACTCAACAGGCACATCCTCTTCTGCAAGTCGAGGCCGTTCACGAGGCGCAAACTCAAAACGCTCATCTGGCGGAAAAAATACAAAAGGGGCTGACAGTTCAGAGTCAACTCAATCCGCCGTTGCAGCGTTCGACTCAGGGGTTCGAATTACTTCTGATGAAAATACAAATTCATTGGTCATCATCGCCACCCCAGATCAAATCCGCTACATCAAACAAGTCATCGACAAACTCGATATTCGCCGCAAACAGGTCTTCATCGAAGCCGTAATTCTCGAACTTGCCAGTGACGAAAGTCAAGAGTTTGGTCTGGGTGCTCACTTGGGGAAACCAAATGAAGACGGTTCTCTATCCATCTTTTCAACACAACTCAATGGCTCGTCCCTTGGACTGAGCGCAGATCTATTGTCTGGTATGGCCATGGGCGTCTTTGGAGAGCCCGTGAGTGTATCCGTCTCCGATGGAGCAGGTGGTGCCGCTGATCTTGCAATACCCGCATTTGGTATTGCGCTCAATGCACTTCAATCCAACTCCGCCGTCAATATTTTGTCGACACCCAACATCATGACGATGGACAATGAAGAAGCATCCATTGTGGTCGGCCGTAATATTCCCTTCCCTGTATCAACAGGCCGAGACAACAACAATAATCCCATTATTTCCTATCAAAGAGAGGATGTCGCCACTACATTAAAGGTGACACCACAGGTCAATGAATCAAACTATGTCACATTGACTGTCTTTCAAGAAGTACAAGAAGTTGAGGAAGACTCACAAGGACTTGATGTCTCTACAGCTGGATTTATTACTTCAAAGCGCTCAGCTGACACGACTGTCGTGGTCAAAGACAATCAAACCATCGTCATTGGGGGCTTGATTGGCTCTACAGACACAGAGGTCGAAACCAAAATCCCAATACTTGGAGACATCCCAGTGCTGGGCCGATTGTTTAGAGGCAAAAGAATTTCTCAACGCAAATCCAATATGCTTATTTTCTTGACCCCACATGTCATCGACGACGAAGCTGATCTTGAAGAAGTCTATCAAGTCAAGGTGGCACAGCGTCAAGAATTCATACGGCGCTTTTATGGCAAAAGCAGAGAAGAACAAGAAGCGGCCATCGCTGACCTGCTTCAGTACTCAATGAACATTGTTGACCGCCCCTCCCAATACAGAGGCAATACCATCAGTGAAAACAACTGGGAGGTCATTGGTGCAGAAAGTACAGAGGATGAAGCCTCTTCTTCAGCCCCAGAGACTACCGCACCAGCAACTGAAGAAACCGTTGACACTGCATCTGAAAAGCTGGAAGCAAAAGAGAAAAGACAAGAAACCAAAGACACCGAGCAGTAAAATGGGAATCCGTCGAACGCAATTTCCCCACTCCTCAGCGCAGCCACATTTGGATGCGGTACAAGACACTGCTGAGAATCTCAATGTCGACTTAGAGGACATTGAAGCCTCTTACATCCGTCCATTGTCGTTGACACTCGTCAGAGATCAACTTGCGCTTCCATTGTGGATGAAAGACGGTGTACTCGAAGTGGCCATTGGCGGTCCACAATCACTGCTGTTGGTCGATGAGTACGCCATGATGTTTGGCTGTCCTGTCAAAACCATTAAAATGTCTGAAAAGGAACTCGTTCCCCTGATCAATCAGGCCTTTGACAAGGCCACTCAGTCCGCCCTTGATGTCATGGAAGAGATGGCACAAGACGGCGAAATTGAAATGGATGGTGAAATCCTAGTAGGTGAAGACCTGCTTGATAACCCGGACGCTGCTCCAATGGTTCGCTTTGTAAACTCACTGTTGTCTCAGGCCATCAAGCAAAAGGCATCTGACATCCACATTGAACCTTTCGAAAAGGACATGAGTGTCCGACTCAGAATTGACGGAGTTTTACAGGAAGATGTTCAGCCCCCGAAAGGCTGGAAAGAACAACTTGTCTCACGGATCAAAATCATGTCCAACTTGGACATTGCAAAGAAAAATATCCCACAAGATGGCCGAATCCGAACCCGTATGGCTGGACGAGAGATCGACATTCGTGTCTCTACCCTTCCGGTAAGACACGGCGAACGGGTGGTTATGCGTATTCTTGAAAAGAAAGCAGAGTTCAGCTTAGATGGGGTCGGAATGTCTCCAGATACGCTTGCAGAGTTTAGAGAGTTTATTGGCAGACCCTACGGCATCATTCTTGTTTGTGGTCCAACAGGTTCAGGGAAAACCACGACACTTTACTCGGCTCTTTCGGAAATCAATGCACCCGACCTCAATATCCTAACCATTGAAGATCCAATTGAATATGAACTGAGAGGGATCGGACAAACACAGGTCAACCACAAAATCGGGTTGTCATTCGCTCGAGTCATTCGAGCGCACCTTCGACAAGATCCGGATGTCATTCTCGTCGGGGAAACCCGAGACAAAGAAACGGCTGAAAATGCCATTCAAGCCTCGTTGACAGGTCACCTTGTCTTCTCGACCATCCATACGAATGATGCACCCACTGCCTTCACCCGTTTGGTAGACATGGGAATTGAGCCTTTCTTGGTTGCCACTTCTCTTGTTGCAGTTCTGGCCCAACGGTTGGTTCGTCGTCTATGTCCACATTGCAAAGAAGAATATCATCCCACAGTCGAAGAGCTTGCCAAGGCTGGCCGTGAAGAACTGTTAATGCTTGGAGTCACGCCTGAAACCTTCAGAGGAACATTGTACCGCCCCAAAGGATGCCCAGAATGCGGCAACAAAGGCTTTTCAGGTCGAATGGGTATTTATGAGTTTATGGAAGTTTCGGAAAACATCAGAAGTGCAGTGACCGCAGGTAAAGATGCTGCAATCATCAAAAAAATCTGCGTTGAAAATGGCATGCGTACCCTCCGTGGCGACGGTCTCAAGAAAGTTTTAGAAGGTCAGACATCCTTGGATGAGATCTACAGAGTGACAGCTGAAGGGATGGAATAAGCATGGCGGCCTATGTCTACAAAGCCCTCGATTCAAAAGGAAAATCGCTCACTGGAATCATAGATGCAGACAGTCCGAAGGCAGCGAGCATTCAGCTCCAGAAGCAAGGTCTTTTCCCATCCGAAATTAACGAACAAAAATCTGGCTCAGCCACCAAAGGAAGCGGATTAAACTTCGAGGTTGATTTTTCAAAGCTACTTCAGCGAGTCAGTGCTCAAGAACTCGCTGAGATGACTTCTCAACTGGAAACTTTGCTCCGCAACAGCATTGATGTCGCAGAATCCTTGCAAATGCTATCTGAACAGACCAGCAACCAAATGCTTAAGCTGGCGCTGGTAGAAATTCGGGATGAAGTGAGACAGGGGCGTTCATTGGCTGCTGCCATGCGTAAACATCCCAAAATATTTAACAATCTTTATGTTTCAATGATTGAAGTGGGACAAGAAGCTGGCAATATGGACCAAGTTCTAGCCCGACTAAAAGAATACACCGTTAAGATGGTGGCCCTTCAACAAAAAGTTGTGACGGCGGTTACATATCCAGCCTTAATGGGCTTTATCTCAGTTTCGGTTGTACTTGGCTTGTTTATTGGTGTCATACCACGCATTTCGACGATGTTTGACTCGTTTGGTGCTACGCTGCCACTGATTACCCGAATAATGCTTGGCATTTCGAATATCCTACAGGCATATTGGTGGCTTATCCCAATCGTTGGCGTAATCGTCATTTGGGGGGGACGAAAATACATCCAGACCCCTAAAGGAAAGAAGAATCTGCATATTGCTCTCCTCAAGTTGCCGCTTTTGGGGAACTTGCTTCGAATGATTGCGATATCTCGTTTTACCCGTACACTTGCGACCCTGCTCAGGTCAGGGGTACCTCTTGCAAGCGCTTTGCCTATCGCTCGCAATGTCATTGGCAATGTCATCCTTGAAGAAGCCATTGATCAGGCCAATAACAACATTATCAAAGGTCAATCCTTGTCTGAACCCCTAGCCAAATCCGGCCACTTCCCTCCCCTAATGGTCAGAATGATTGCCGTAGGAGAACGGACGGGTGAAATCGAAGAACTCTTATTTGAAGCGTCTGCGGTTTATGACCAGCGCGTCGACTCGCAACTGAGTTCCTTGACCAGTATTCTAGAACCCCTACTGATTGTTGTACTCGGTGGATTTGTGGTTCTTGTCGCCATTTCAATTTTATTACCCATGCTGAATATGTCAGCACTTGCTCGCTAACTTGGAGAAACTATGAATACCAATCAAAATCACACCTCTGCTCCGACACTTGGAATCTTTCGACGAACGGTTCGACGTGGTCTCACCCTTGTAGAAATCGTCGTTGTTGTCGCTCGTCTAGGACTACTGATGACCATTGTTGGTGGTTCCCTACTTGGGGTTATGGACGACTCAAAAGCAGACGCCACACGGCTAATTATTGGTCAAATAGAATCAGGCCTTGAAGTCTACAACATCAAAAAAGGGTCATACCCGAAGTCACTCCAAGACGCCGCAAAGTACATGAAAGACCAAAAGGTCCCAGCTGACGCTTGGAACAATGACTTTGAATACTCCACCTCTTCTCCATGTGGAAAGGGATATGAAATTGTCTCACTTGGAAAAGATGGAAAAAAAGGTGGAGATGACTCCAACGCAGACATCAGCAGCTGCGGAGAGGAATAGCAACAGTGCGCCGCAATCGAGGTCTCACACTTGTTGAAATCATTGTTGTCATCGCTGTTCTTGGCCTAATCATGGCTGTGGCGACACCAGCAATCAACAATGCATTAATGATGGACCAGCAGGCTGCGGCAAAATCCATTTCTCAAAATTATCTTTGGTTAATTGAAGAAGCCGCCATGAGAAATATGTCATTTAGAGTGGTTTACAATCTTGATCGAGGATCTTGGAAAGTGGAAGCAGGTGATGCCAATACATTGGTGTATGGCTCTCCAGAGGATGCAGAACGGCATCAAGAGGAAATCAAAGAGAAAATGCGTGGTATGACAAAGCGTCAAATAGAAGAAAACGAGATCGATCTTGAAAGTGAAACAACTGGTTTTCAAAGCTTGGAGAACGCCATTTTTCAAACCGCCGGTCAGCTTCCTGAAGATTTGGAGTTTTCATTTGTCTATACCCCACAATACGGCAAAGAAGGCAAGGAGCCCAATAAAGAAATTCCAGACGATCCCGAAGATGAAGCCATTGCTTACTCACATATCTTTTCTGACGGCACGGCTGAACATACAATTATCCGAATTTCAGACATAGAAAATCCAAACGATGGCTACACCATTGAGGTGGAACCAATGAGTGGCGTTGTCAGAATCACTGAAGAAATCTTAAGCCCAGAAGACAGTTTCCAATGGTACCCGTCAGAAGCACCCACCATCCGCTAAGTTCGAAGAGGGCATTTACACTCCTCGAGGTCATCATTGCGCTGGCTATTTTGGTAATGGCATTAACCATACTTGTGGAGTCTCAAGGAAGCGCCGCATACATGGTTCGGGATGCAGACCGAGTGCGTTTGGCGACCATTCTTGCCGAGGAAAAAATGGTTGAGGCTCAGTTGATCCTCGAGTTTGAAGGGTGGACTGCGCAGGACATCGAAGAGTCTGGTGATTTTGACAGTTTTGGTTCGGAAGACTTTCGTGGCACAGGGATGTCTCCTGACTTTGAAACCAATCTAAACGATTACAAATGGGCTTATACAGTACGCAGAATTGAATTCACGCTTCCAACAGATATTGGAGTGATGACAGACGAACTGATGGATGGTGGTTATTTCGGTGAAAGTGCATCTGAACAATATGCTCAAAATGAAAATCCCAACCAGATGGACCTTGGAGACATCGGGATAAGCCCAGACATGATCTCTGAGTATTTGGCAGACTACATCCGTGAAGTCCGTGTACTGGTATGGTGGGGTAAAAATGAAGACAAAGACGACCAAGTCGAGTTGCTGACACATGTCATCAACCCCTCTGGTATCGTCACCGATGATGGCACCGGGCAAAATGGTCAAGCGGCTGGAGGTCCTCCAGGCGGTGCGGGCGGTAATGGTCGAAATGGTGGAGGCAATGGCGGTGGTTCCAGCAGAGGTGGTGGAAGAAGCAGCGGAGGTAAGAACTAATGCGACTTAACCGTGGCTTTACACTTGCTGAAGTGGTGATTTCACTTGGCATTTTGCTTTTGATTGGCGCACTATCGTGGTCAACCATTTCTGGTACACTTAAATTGAGATCGGCATTGGAGTCTCGAGACGAACTTTCACGGCAAGCCCGCGTTACTCTAGATCGCCTCCGACGAGAAATTCGGCTGGCCTTTTTGACAAAAAATACCACTGCTGTCAATACCTATCAAACCGTTTTCATCGGTGAAGACAGTGGCGATGAAGATCGACTCTGGTTCACCTCAATGTCTCACAAAAGAAAGGTCTACGGCGCTAGAGAGTCTGATCAAGCTGAAATCACAATTTGGATTGAAAATGGTCCAGATGAACTGGGCAATGTATTGATGCATCGAGAAATGGGGCGAATAGACAATGAGCCCGACAAAGACGGTGCAATCCAAGCCATGGTTCCCAATGTTGAAAAGTTTAACCTTCGATACCTTGATCCACTCCGTAATGAGTGGCTTGAGGAGTGGAACTCGATGGACACTGAAACACCGAATCGACTGCCAAGAGCAGTCGAACTCATGTTGGTTGTCGAAAGAGAAGATCCGACCGATCCAGGCGAAATGGTCAGACACGATTACATTACCACCGTCATTATCGAAACAGCCCCAAGAATAACACGCTCTGCAACCGCTTCTGATGGTTCTTCAGGCGGTGGTCAACTTGGCGCAATGCAACGGATGATGAGATGAACTTAGACCGTCGACATCGTCGCTCAGGTGTGGCCATATTAACGGCTGTGGTCACCATTGCCATTATGGTGGCCATCGTCACAGAGGTTACCTACCTTTCTCGCTCAAAATCAGTCATCGCATACAACCAAAGAAACAGAGTTCAGGCCTATTGGCTTGCACGGTCCGGCGTCAATATTTACACCCTTATTTTGGCTGCCAATAACCAGCTTGGCCAAAATTCATACATTCAGCAATTCGGGCTGGGAGACTCACTCTGGCAAATGATTCCTTACCTCAATACAGGGCTGATGCGCATGCTCTTTGCCACTGAGGGAAGCAACAGCGTCAGTGATGAGTCCATTGAACAATTTAAAACAGACGGCACAGTCAGTGAAGAAGTTTCCGAACTCACAAGAGAAGGCACCAGTGTGTTCAATGATAGGAACTTCTTAGATTTTGAAGGCGACTTCTCCGCAGAACTGGTTGACAACGAAAGTCGAATTGATCTAAATCAACTCAATTCTGACCTCCCACTTCAGGAAATCCCTGCAGCGCAACAAATCTTTTCACTGATGAACTCAGAAGAGGCTGCTCAATGGTTTCTTGAGCAAAATATTGATCGTTGGGAGATCATCGGTAACATCAAAGATTGGGTTGACATTGACAGTGTCCGTTCTGCTGGACTTGGGGGCTATGAAGATAATCTGTACAATACACTAGAGCCCCCCTACCTCACAAAGAATGCCCCTTTTGACACCATCGAAGAAGTCAGATTAGTAGATGGATGGAACGGTGAAGTCTGTGAACGATATTGCGAAAAGCTGACCATTTGGTCAAATGGAAAATTCAATCTCAATTCTTTTGATGAAGAGATGCACAGAGCAACCATTCGAGCGTCAGCAATCACCCCCATCAACGACGCCACATTGGATGCCTGTTTTGTCTCGAATGTCGAAAACTCCGTCCTTTCCGTCTGGGACATTGCAGTCTTCAACAATGCGAACGATTACGCTTCATTTATACAAAACAATTGTGGCATCGAAATCGATAAATCCAAACTTCAAAATATGACTTCAACTTCAAAGGTCTTTACAGTCACCTCAACAGGATTGGTCGGGAATTCCTCTGTGACTTTGCAAACCGTTATTGACTACAACAGTCAAGGCGCAGGCGAAGTGAAGTATTGGAGAATAGAATAATGACAAGGAAACACATATGGCACACCTAATCGGATTGGACCTCGGTTCATACAGCGTAAAGCTCACCATATTTGAAGGCAGTTTTGGACGCTATCAAATGCAATCTGCACTTAACCAGCGTGTTCCAATGGGCGCCCAACCACTCGTTGCGCGCCAGTCAGAAGCCTTAAGCAGATTGCTATCTGCACTCCATATTCAAAACCCAGCCATCAGTGCTGCTCTTTCTGCGGAGTTCGCCACTTCACGGTTCATCCAACTTCCATTTGGAGATCCGAGCAAAGTCGAACAAGTTCTGCCCTTTCAAATCGCAGGCGTGGTTCCCTTCGACATTGACGAAATGGTTCTATCACAAAGAATAGTTCAACTTGACGAAGATCAATGCCAAACCATGGCATGCCTGGTGTCCAAAGACCACATTAAATCCAGTCTTGAGGAGTTCAGTTCGCTTGGCGTTGATCCCAATACTTTGTCAGTAGATGCTGATGTGCTTTCACATTTTGCAACCGAAGGGAATGAAGCCATCATCGATATTGGACACAGTCGAACCCTCTGTACCCTCTGTCTTGATGGAAAAGGAGCAGCGTTCAGACAAGTCAACATCGGAATGTCTCAACTCATCGACGCCTTAATGTCATCGCAACAAATCGACTTAGAAGAGGCCGAAAGCTTACTATGGATGACCGACTTATCACTTCAATCCGCAGGAATTGAAGACTTGGACTTTTCGCCACTATATCAGCAAAGAGACTTACTGATTCAAGCGATTCAAACCACACTGATTCTATTTGAAGACACTACAGAGATAGAAATTGAACGCATCAAGGTGTGTGGCGGTGGAGCTCAACAGCGAGGCATGGTCACCATCCTTGAGCACGCACTTGGAGTCCCTGTGGAAGTCATTCAACCTCCACTTCAACTTCAATTTCTAGAAAGTCCTGAAGCTCATGCACTGAGTTTTGCACTTGGCTCTATCGCAACAGGGACCACCAGCATTCGTCCAATCGATCTTCGACAGGCCGAGTTTGCATTTAAAGGCCATCTTGCAAATCTAGGGCGTTTTATCCGGTTGGGCTCGATAGCCGCAGCAGCATCTTTGGTCCTCGGACTGGGTTGGTTTGGCTTCAGATACATCGATTTATCCAATCAAATCATTGAAAAGAATGATGAGATTGTCGCTCAAATACAAAATGCCATGCCTGAAATTAGCCCCGAGCTTCTGACAGATGCAGACATGGCCTACAGTATTTTGCAATCTGATGTGGTCGACAGCAGCGAAAAAATGAGTAAACTGGGCTCAATTGTCGCTGAAGAGCCCCCCGTTCTTGGATTATTAAAGGCCATTTCTGAGAATCTCCCCAAACACAGTGATGCCAGAATAGATGTGAGCGATTTGAATATTACTGACAATGCCATCATCATGAAAGCCACAACAGATGGCTTTGAAGATGCCGCAGAGATGGAAGCCAGCCTGCAGAAGTTTCCAAAGTTTAAAGGGGCAAAAAAATCAAATGAAGAAAAGGGGAGACGAAATCAAGGCATACAGTTCACGATTACCATTCCGCTCGAA
>JAYYJC010000251.1:0-11167 GCA_036146655.1 Myxococcota bacterium
CAAGAAGTGGTTGAGGAGGAGATCTAATCATGTCTAAAATAGCCATTTACCGTGAAAAGGTTCAAGACATCCTTGCTGGAATGACTCCGAGGGATCGTTTGCTTACCTTAGGGCTGGTCATCACATTTGGTCTCACCATCATCATTGCAAGTGTGGTTATGATGTCAAAGTCAATAGCCGAACTTAAGTCAAACCTGTCCCAAAAGGAAATAGACTTAAACAGCATACAGGTCATGAAAGCTGAACGAGCAGATATCTTGGCCCGTTCAAGTGTAATCGAAAAAAACCTCGAGCAATTTGCGTCGACTGATTTATCTGCATTTCTAGAACAAAGTGCTCGGAAGGTCAAAATACAAGACAAGCTCAATTTTGTCCGAGAAACCGCTTCCAATAATGACGGAATATTGGCCGAAAAGCGATTTTCCGTCTCTCTATCCAATCTCAATCAGGAAGAGATTGCACGGTTTCTTTTCGGTGTCGAAACCTCAGGCTATCCACTTAAAATTAGAAGTTGCAACATTAAGACGCGGAAGAAAAAAGGCGAAATCACACTTGAAATGACTCTCGATATTGCGTCTTATAAACTGGTGACAGAGGAGGAAGGCTAATGCAGAAACTGGCATGGATATTAGGCGGCGCCATATGGAGCGCCATTTGTTTCAGAACGGCACTGTCCGTTCACTTTCCATCTGATGAAGTTCAAAACCGAATTCAGTACGAAGCACAGCAAGCGGGATATGACCTCCAATTTGATGACATCGGACCAAGCGGGCTTGTGGGCGCCTCAGTCGAAAATGCAAAAATTCTAAAGGTAAACAAACGCAAACAGACTACGACACCATTTCTTGAAATAGACGAGTTGGCTGTCTCCGTCAATCCTTTTTTGCTGTTGCTGTCAAAACTCTCAGCGAGTATTGAAGCAGAACTGTTCGATGGGACCGCTGAACTTAGCTATTCAAGGGCGTTGAGTGCAAAAGGTATGTTTGACTTTAAAAGCGACATAGAGTCCCTCAATCTTGCACGGATTCCAATAGGTGGAAGCTCATGGTCACTTGATCTATTGGGTAAACTCAACTGGAAAAATGATGTCCACATTAACCCCGATAAAATTCGTGAAAGCTATGGTTCAGGTCAACTGTCAGTTGATGGATTAGCCATTGACGGTGGAAAGATCGCAGGAATTGATCTCATGGAACTCAGTTTTTCAGAAGCCAAATTGGAATATACCATCGACAAAGGCAAGGTGACCGTTGACAATGGAAAGTTTGATGGAGAACAGCTCAGTATTGAAGTCAACGGGACCATCATGCTTAAAAAGCGCATTGCAAATAGCCGACTTGCATTAGAGCTCATCATGACATTTAGCGATGAACTTAAGATGATGGCTCGGTTCATCCCTGGTCTTGAAGACATGGGCAATGACCAATATAAATTAACAGTTTCAGGTACCTTAAGCAGCCCATCCACTGGTTCAAAATCTACAGCCGGAAGAAAACGAACTGGACGAAGCAGTTCAAGCACAAGCCCAAGCAGCCAACTGGACCGCAGTGAAAAAAGCAAAGCCAGTCAAAAAAGAGACCGCTCATCAGCTGGCTCAGCCAAAGACCTCGAAACGCGCCGTGCGGAACGCGCCAAACGGCTTGAAGAAAGACGGGCAGCTCGCCAAAAGCGCCTTGAAGAACGCAAACTCAATAATCCAACAGAAGCCTTATCAGGTGGAAGAACCTCCGGTCCAAGAGGAATACCATCCATCAATGGTCGGAGGAACATGGATGAGGACATGGATGAGACAGATGAATTCGAAGAGTTCGACGAAGAAATCGATGAAGAAGACTTCGAAGACGATGAAGAGCTCGATGATGAGATTGAAGAGGACGAACTTGATGAACCTTCAGATGATTACGAAGACTGAAGGGACTGAGCTCTGATTTCTTTTTTGATGAGTTCAATCAGAGCGGCGTTGTCTTCTGACGGATGAAGCTTTTGAAGTTTCAGTGCCGGATTGAGTGCTTGCTCAGACTGCTCAATACGACGATAATATTGAGCCAAAAATAAAAGTGCGTTCGGGTTATTCGAGTCGGCGCTAATGGCCACAAGTAAAGCATCAAGGGCGTCTTCTTTCACGGACTCTTCGCTCCTGTCTGGATTATGGAGAATGGCCCATCCGTACCATGCATGCACATCCGCATTGTCAATCACCAGTTTACTGGCTCTCTTAAGCAAATGTTCTGACTTGTAAAACTCACCTTTTTCAAAGAGCGCTTTTGCAACATTTAACAATCGAATATGTTCAGGTTGTCGCCCTTCATCAGTGCTGTGTTGCCAAGTATTTGCCGACTGAACGATGTGCTCTAAAATGGTGGCCGCCAAAGTCAAGATTTCTTCCCGGAGATGGGGTGTATCAATAATTTCTTGGTAACGGTCTCTGAGACGATCAACAGTGTCTTCAATTAAACCGCCGCTTGCAGTTTGACTAAGTCCAAGAACGGTCCAAGGCTCCGCATTCTCAATGCGTTTCCACTCTGATTTCAGCCGTTGCAACAACAACACGGGATTACGAGTATGAAGGGGGTGATTTGAAGAATTGGATTTCAAAGCCTCAAACTTAGGCGCTTCAAAGACCACGAAGCCCATTAACCAAAGTACAAAAACCTCTTTTTGTGCTTTTTTATCCCAATCGCGAATACGAGATTCTCCATTTTTTGAATGCTTCAGTTCAAGAGAAGCACTGACACCAAAGTGAAGAATGACCTGCTGAAAGGCCGATACTCGTACCGCTTTTGTGTGATGTTGTTCAATCCAAGCATGATCGGGCTCGACAGGTAAGCTCAACAACAAACGGCCTGTCTCCTGCCAGTCCCCTTCCCCTTGAACATCGGTATACACCACTTTGGGCATGTCTGTTATCAATATTTGTTGTAATCCATCAGGCGGGTCTTGGTGTACCAAAGCCCCATGACTAAAGAAAGCTTTTGCAGAATCTGTTTGAAGCATCACAGAGCTCTTTGAAGCCCATATTTGACCGACCATCCTCAGCGTACTTGGTGATATATTCGATACTTCTCTCTTCGTCAGTGCATTGAGTGCAGCCTTGACATCAAGGGCAGATAATGGCTTTCTGAAATAGCGGTCTGCACTAAGCCTTTTCATGTCCTCTTGAACATCTGGATGATTTTGATTTCGCTCTTTACCGCACAACCAACACTCAGAAGTGAGCAGTAAGCCCTTCTTTCTCAAGCGTTCAACGGCATCTGCGCCAGATGCACCATAAAGTTGCCTATCGACAATAACAACTGAAAAGTCTTGGTTAGGTAGCTTTAATACATGCTCATCACTAGAGGCAATGCTCATTGAAATACTTGCGCTGCCCAATGTTGTTCTAATGAGCTCCGCAGAGTGCCGATTTAAGGTTAAGTACAAAACACGCATCGAAGGATCTCGAAAGACTGTAAAATTGAAACATAAGTATACACCATCATCATCCGCAATTGTATTTGAGCTGTTAAACAAAGCCAAAGTTCACAATGGTCTTGCACTTTTCCGATTAAGCGACACTCTCTTTATGTTGACATGGTCGAATGGAAAGCCGCCCATATCGATACTTGAGTTGAACACCTTAAAATCACAATGCACAAACCGCCCATTTCAAGGTGGATATGTTGGCTGGCTTGGCTTCGAAGCGGGATTTCACTTTGAAGGTGTTGAAACCAAACGCCAATTACCAAATGAACCGTTGGATTTATTTTGGGAATGCGATGGCGCAATTCACATTGATACGAAGCATCAAAAGCTAACTGTGTATGGCCAGATGAACTTTAAAGAAGAAGCTGCTAAAATCATCTCTTCCAAATCTGTATCCACCACCGAGTTGGAAAAGACTGCTAAGTCCATCTCGAGTCCCAATCAATCGAAAGACCACTTTCTCACGGCTGTCGAACAGGTTCAATCTGATATTCGAGAAGGCCATGTATATCAAGTGAATGTCAGTTGGAGCCTAGAACATCACATCCCAAATCCCACCCTTGTTTTTGAAAAACTATTTTTGTCAAATCCAGCACGGTATACGAGTTTTCTTCAGTATGACAATCACGGGGTCATCTCGAACTCACCTGAACTGTTTCTCTCTGTGAAACCTGCTGAAGATGGGGCACAAATCACCAGTATTCCCATAAAGGGAACGGCGAACCAAACTGACCTTAAGTCACGCAAGAACCTGTGGGAGTCCCCCAAAGAAAGAGCTGAACTCAGCATGATTGTTGACATGGTGCGCAATGATCTTAGCCGGGTGGCTCAAGTGGGAACAGTCAAAGTACACCATAGACGGATTAGAAGATGCGGGGACCTTCTTCATGCAGAGCAGAAAGTCAGTGCAAAGCTCAAAGAAGGCTGCGGTATCCCCGAATTATTTGCAGCCACATTCCCACCAGCGTCTGTCACTGGAGCTCCAAAAGTTTCTGCCATAAAGCGCATACACAGACTTGAAAAGAATTCGAGAGGAATCTATACTGGTTGCATCGGTTATGTTGGACATGACGGCCAAGCACAGTTCTCTGTTGCAATACGCTGCCTTCCTTTCACAGACCAAACAGCACGCCTGCACATCGGCTCTGGTATCGTATTTGATTCTTCTCCTCCCCTCGAATGGCTTGAAACACTTGCCAAAGCCAGAGCCATACGCAATATCCTCACTCCGACCTCTCAAATAAAATGACCCCAAAAATATTGTTGCTAAGCAGCCTCCTAATGGCTCAACAACCCCCGCTGCCATCTCAAGAAGGTTCTCTTTGGGACTACCTTGACGGTGCAAAAATCAATGACCCACCAGAAACAAACGAGCAACCCAGTGACGAACTTATTGCCAGAGAAGAGTCTGCAGAATTGTATGACAGTGCATTGTTTGATCATGGCCCCCCTATTTCATTTTATGATGACCCCTCCAAAGTACTCACATTTGATCCGCTGTATTTAGATGAGATTGATCCCAATGATTTTGACATACCGATCGATGTTAATGACGATGTCATCCGGTGGATGAAGTATTTCTTGGGGCCTGGTCGAAAATATTACAGCCGTTGGCTGGGCCGCTCCACACAGTATTGGCCAATGATGCATTCAAAATTAGAAGCCGCTGGCCTGCCCAAAGATCTGGTCTATTTGTCTATGATTGAGTCTGGCTACATCACGCACGCTTATTCTTCTGCTGCTGCGGTTGGTTTGTGGCAATTCATTGCGCCAACGGGAAAAGAACACGACCTCCGAATAGATTGGTGGGTCGATGAAAGAAGACATCCAGAGATGGCGACAGACGCAGCAATCGTATTCCTAGGCAATTTAAGAAAAAGCACGGGCCATTGGTATCTTGCTTGGGCTGGTTACAATGGGGGCCCATCAAGGGTTAGACGCGCTGTAAAAAGGCACGGTACAAAGGATTTTTGGACCCTAGTCGAGAAAAATTCATTCCCTACTGAAACAGATAATTATGTTCCTAAAATCATTGCTGCAGCCATTATTGGCAAGTACAGAGAGCGGTACGGTTTTACCAACATCAAATATTTAGAACCCTTGCAATATGAAACAGTTGGTGTTGATGCCAACATTAGCATTGAAGTTCTAGCAAAATGTGCTTCGCTTTCTGAAGAAGACTTTGGTAAGTACAACCCACAATTGAGGCGCTGGGCTCTCCCACCCACCCCCAAATCGCAGACCATTTATGTTCCAAATGCCAAAACATTCAAGAAGAAATTAGCCAAAGTTCCACCTCAAGCACGGTTGAGCTACAAACGCTACACCGTAAAACGAGGAGACACTTTATCCAGCATTGCTGCTCGGCATGGCACAACCGTTCAGGTCATACAATCCACAAACCGAATTTCAAATCCAAACAGGCTTTCGGTTGGCACCACTTTACTCATACCGCCAGACGGAATGCAGCCTGTTTCATCCCCAAAAATCAAATCCAAATCGAACACATCTTCTTCCTCTAAAAAGAGTACCCCTAAACGCCAAACCGTGACACACACTGTTCAAAGAGGCCAAGCACTGTCAGCGATTGCGGAACAATATGGCGTCAGCACGAAAGAAGTGATGGCTTGGAATGGCATTAAAAATGCCAACCGCATTTATGCAGGCCAAAAGCTTAAAATAAAGACCACCAAGAGCATTTGGATCACCTACACCGTGCGCTCAGGAGATACCCTCTCAGGAATTGCAGAAAAGAATGGGGTAAGCGTCGCCGAGCTTCGAGCCTGGAACAATCTCAAAAGCACGAGAATATACGCCGGACAAAAGCTCAAAGTCAAAAAATAATCTGTCGTGAAGTTCATGTCCTCTAATTCAGTTTTGAATGCTTATGTGCTCTGCGGTGGACAAAGCCGTCGTATGGGGCAAAGCAAGTCAAACCTAATGCACTTCGGCTCGAGTTTTGTCGACCACATTGCGCAAACAGTAGGCCCCCATTTCAATGCGGTGATTGCTGTTGGCAAAGAAAACCAACAGATTAATACACGGTTGCCCGTCATTACGGACCAAGACAGCAATCATCATCCACTGTGGGGCATTGCGAGGGCAATGACACATAGCCCGTACAAATTTGTTTTTATTATCCCTTGTGATTTAATCCAAATCCAAGCTTCTGGTATACAGACTCTCCTCAGAGCACAGCGCCCATGCTACGCCACCGCAAAGCACCATTCACAACCTTTGTTGGGTGTCTATCCTGTAGATTGGCTTGAGCATACCGTTCGGTGTGCAGAGCAGAATAAATCGGTGTATCGATGGTCAACAAATGCCAGTCGCATTTCGATTAATTCTTCTAATCTCACCAATATTAACCACCCTTGGGAGACCCCATGATCCCACTCAACATATTGACCAGTGCTGGCTCAAATCCAATCTTTAGGCAAGCACTTTCTAAAGCAGTCTCAGGCACTGTTTTTACCTTAATCGAGCACAGTGATTTATCTACGGACAGTAACGCCCTACTTGATCAAATTGAAAGAGTTGCGAATAAGACGCCTGAGAGCGTTATTCTTGTTGTATCACCAACGAAATATGAATTGCTCACGGAAATACAGGAACTCATATTCTCGCTTCCATTGTCGCATTATCCAAATTTTTCAAATGTCGTTTCACAAGACCTCACTCCAGAAGTAGCTGCATTTACCCAGATTACAGCAGGACGGTTTCAGGATTCTCTAATCGTCTTCATTCCACAAATGCTAGAAATCTTGCCAAAGTTGGTCCAAACCTTAAAACACACTTCTGAAATTTTTGCACTCAAATCAAAGTCAGAACAGCCTACTCTGGTCAACATTAAGCCGTCACAGGCTGGCCTTGAAGTCTCAGAAGATGCACAGGAAACTTTAGATGCCGTGGTACACATAGATGTCAGTTCAGATAGACAACAATCAGGTATACCCCACCAATTAAATACAAACAGAGCTGGATGGCATGGAGCTTTAAAACATTTTCAAATCGAACTCATGACTGAGAATGCGCCGTTGCCTGTTGAGTTTGAATCCATCCCTGCGGCACATTCTGTTTTCGAGCACGCAGGTGCTCGCAA
Organism: Myxococcota bacterium; assembly: GCA_036146655.1. Taxonomy (GTDB): domain Bacteria; phylum Myxococcota_A; class UBA796; order UBA796; family UBA796; genus JAYYJC01. The sequence goes on from JAYYJC010000251.1 coordinate 7,565, forward strand.
AATTGCAGTTGACCGTTATGGGAACCAATTTGCAGTATTTGGTTTCCCTGATCTCAATCGACCAAACTCCAAGGTGATTATTGTTCGGCCAGGCTCTCCATTCCCAGAACTTATTGCACTGCATCGGTTTCCAACCAAGGTCGGACTTTTGCCTACGCATCACAGTGGATTTTTGTTGTCATCAACATTGAGTGTTGAACAAGCCTGTATGACCCTTACCGGGCGAACCAATAAAGGCGACCGGATTATTGCCGTCGAATCAAAGGCAGTTTACATTCAGCGAAATAATGATATTGTTCGTTGGGATGGCCGGCGTGAAAGCGATATGGGAACCATCCGACAAGCCATTGCCAGTTTGGTCCTACAATGGTCCCAACGATAAGGAGAACCGATGTCCAAATCCTCACAAGATGCACTCGCCATTCTTGAACCAGCAGCCACCCGTGTCAGAGATCCATTAAGTGGAAGAAGCATTTGGCTGGCTGGACTCATTCAAAATGCCCGGTTTGAAAACAACACCTTGAGATTTGTTTTGGCCATAAAGCCCGAACACAGTCAGGAAGCCACTCAGAAAATACTTAGTGCATTAGAGCAGCAAATTGAAAAGTTGGGATGGACAGATCCGGTTGAATGCGAAATCAATGTGCAATCAGGAACACACAGTTCTCAATCAGAAAAAAAGGACCCAGTTCAAGGAATGTCTGGACCCGGCATGGGACCACATGGTGGAGCCATTCAAAAGCTACCCATTCCTGGGGTTAAGCACATCATTGCAGTCGCATCAGGAAAGGGCGGTGTTGGTAAATCAACGGTTGCAACAAACTTAGCAATTGCTCTTCATCGCCTCGGAAGAAGCGTTGGCCTCATGGATGCCGATGTGTATGGCCCGTCTTTACCAACCATGATGAGAATCCAGGGACGCCCCATCGCCAATGATGAACGGATGATTGTGCCACTTCAAGCCTACGGTATTCAGTGCATGTCGATGGGATTCTTAGTGGACGAGTCTGAGCCTGTGATTTGGAGAGGCCCGATGGTCATGGGAACGGTCAAACAATTCTTCCAGAATGTCGCTTGGACAGACCTCGATTATCTTATTGTAGATCTACCGCCGGGCACTGGCGATGCACAATTGACCATGATTCAAGCGGTGAACATTTCTGGTGCTGTGGTGGTCACAACTCCCCAGAAAGTAGCTGTTCTCGATGCAGTGAGGGGTGTTGAGATGTTTAGAAAACTCGAAGTTCCCATCCTCGGAATTGTGGAAAATATGTCCTATTTGGAACTGCCCGATGGACAAAAGCTGTATCCCTTTGGTCAAGGCGGTGGAGAAGAAACTGCCAAAAAATATGATGTACCCTTGCTTTCAAGGATACCACTAGACGAACAAGTACGGGCTGGAGGAGACCTTGGTATGCCAGCAGCCCTCTCAGAGGACCCAGTAAGCAAACCATTCCTCGCAGTTGCTACACAAGTGGACAAAGCCGTCTTTGGAAATAAAACAGACTAGCCTCACACCTCCTAGAAATAGAATAAGTCCCCATGTAGCAGTGGATGGTGGCCATCAGACCTGTTATATGGGGGCTGCAATTTGGAGGATTGATGTCAGAAAGAGAACACAAAAGTTCAGGTCTTGGATTGGGCCTGACACTTGTTGCACTGGTTTCATTTTTAGGGGTATGCGTGCTCGCATGGAATGGGGCACTTGGATTAAAAGCAATCGGTTTGCTCTTTATTTCCGTTGGCTGCTTCTTTACAGGCAAAAAAAATCTGTCACCGACCTTAAGGAAGACCGCAACACAAATCGCCAAGCTTCTATTTACCATTGCCGGTATCATGGCCTTGCTGCGACATCCAATCCCCTGCCCTCCTGATGCCCCAGACACCTGTGTACCACTCCCGGTATATGAAACAATCACAGCCTATATTGATCAGGTAAATGTTCCTCTCAGCACATTCTTGACCTTTGCCGGAATTGCAATGGCCGTAAAGTTTGTTGGCGTTCTTAGTTCAGCTTATGCTTGGAATCTGCTTTTGATTGGACAAGGCATTCGATTTCCGTATTGGCAAAAGATTGTGACCTCTTTTTTAATTGGTCGATTTATCGGTACATTTCTTCCATCAACGATCGGTTTAGATGGATACACATTATATGAAGCCGGTCGATATTCAAATCAATGGCCAAGAGCAATTACAGCAAAAGGTCTAGAAAAGTTTATTGGTGTAACTGGTCTCTTTTTGGGGATGGTCGTCACCTTACCTTTCGGCTACAGCGTCATCGACAATCTATTCAATGGCATTGGTAAACCAGAGGCAGCCCCCCTATTTGCAGGTGCAGTCCTTGCAGTTGCAGGTGGTATTTCAACCGTTGTTATTGTGGGACTCATCAAACCTGGACTGCTGCAATGGGGCCTCGGGCTATTTGGAAAGTTTATGCCAGGTAAAATCCGAAACAAGATCAATGAGTTTGTTGACGCAGTTGGCGCCTACGAAGGCAAAGTTGGGATCCTAATGCAGGCATTGGCCAACAAGTTTGTGACTCACTTTACCACTGCAATGGTGTACTTCTATACCGCACTTGCCATCGGGGTTGTTGGAGCTGAGTTCTGGCCCGTGGTCTTTGGCTCAACAATACAAATCCTTGCGACACTTCTTTCACCAACGATTGCGGGTGAAGGCGCAAGAGAGGCATTTCAAGCATTGTTGCTGAAAGAAGAGCTTGGTGGTGTTGCTCCAGCTGTTCTTTCAGGAGCCTTAGGCTTTATCGCAGCAGAAGCCGCCACACTATGGGGTGGTGCATTTTTATGGACGAGAAAACCCGGCTGGAGACCGACCTTTACAGAGGTCGATGGTCAGCAAGTTGATTACGCTTGGATCGATGATTCAGAAGTAGGTTTCTCAGCAGAAAAGCTTGCTGAAATTAGAAAGCAAAACAGCTAATAAAACTCTGCTTGCGCAGATTTGCCCAAGGTTGTATCATAAGACATCATCCAAAGGATAACTGTAATGCTGCTTACACTTCTGACCTTAACTGCTTCGGCTGCAGAGCTCGATTCTTTAAGCCTCAGTGCCATGAGTGACTGGAGCAATGCCCCCTATAACAACAGCAATTCCATTGGAGTGGCGTATGATAAAGTTGTTCGACAACTTGGTGCTGCCATCGCCAACCGACCTGTTGCACCAGTTCGCTCTTTGGGCTTACATGGTGGAGAAATTTCGCTCAGAAATACCATCACAGTGCTCGACTCACAAGTGAGACTGGACGGTTCACCATCCCCTTGGGCACTCATGACTCCAGACGAGAATCACATGGGTGCGCTTTGGATACCAGAAGTCAATATTAGAAAAGGGTTACCCCTATCAACAGAGTTTGGTATGAAAATGGGATACATTGGCAACAGCCGTCAAGGTACGTTTGGCGGATGGGGTCGATGCAGTTTTGTTGAGGGCTATCAAAAAAGCCCAGATCTTGCCCTCCAAATTGGTTACAGCGGCTATACCGGTAACAATGAACTTGCGCTTGGCGTCATGGACATTTCACTCAGTATTGGAAAGAGTTTTGGAATTGGACCATTTTCTACCATGAACTCTTCCCACATCACA
>JAYYJC010000252.1:0-10000 GCA_036146655.1 Myxococcota bacterium
GGCAGATTGATAATGGCGATTGTGGGGGACAGCCCCAAAGCAAAACATTGGAACCAAAATCCGGATCTCCAATATTTGCTTCTTGATGTTGTATAAATGATGGCACTCATGCTTAGAGTGCCCCACAGGAATGTCAGGTTCAGATCATCCACATTGTAGTGATTCCACAGGGCATAAACCACTGGAGTGATAAATGCTCCGTAAAAACTCCAACTCGCCAAGAACCGTGCTGTGATTTGATCTTTTGGCGACTGAATACTCGGATGCGGTTGAATCAAATGGTTGTGAATCGATTTTAAAGAGGTCAGCATATATTCTTTATATATTTAAATATTCTATAAATAAAGGTTGAATAGACACTTATTTTCAAATTATTTATCTTTGTATGACATTTTTGAACAGTCGGTTAATTCAGTTTGTAATCTATTGAACATCCACGAGGTTTCCCATGAAATTCATCTTGTCAGCGCTTCTTCTCACTGCGTGTGGAAGTGAGGCACCTAGTACTGCTCCTGCGACCAAAGACGCATCTGCAAAACCTGAACCAAAGCCTGAGCCAAAGCCTGAAGCGCAACCTGAAGCCACGGAAGCTGCCGCCCCTGACGGTGGAGAAGAAGCCGCTCCTGATGCTGCCGAGGATGCCGCACCAGATGCCGCCGAGGATGCGACTGCTGCAGTAGCAGAAGCTGAAGCCGTTCGTACGGGAGAAGAAGTCTATGCCCAAGTCTGTCAGTCATGTCACATGGCAAATGGTGCAGGCCTTACTAAAGTCTATCCACCACTAGCCGGCTCGGATTGGCCGATGATGGAAGCCTCAATTCCCATCCGTATTGTGCTGCATGGTTTGATGGGCGAAATAGAGGTCAATGGAGAGAAGTACAACAATGTAATGGCGCCTTGGGGGGCTGTGCTTGGAGACCAAGAAGTAGCCAATGTACTTAATTATGTCCGTTCTTCTTGGGGTAACTCAGGTGCAGACGAAATTACTGTCGAAAAAGTTGCTGAAGTCCGATCAAAATATGATGGGCACGCATCTTGGACTGCTGAATCGCTCAAGTCTGAATAGTTGCCGCCTATAATGTCGTTTGGGTCTCTGTATTTAGTGGCCCAAATCACATTACCTGACACATCAGAGGCAACGAATCCTTATTGTGGTGGTCATTTATCCGATATCAAAGTCGGAGCCACCTGTGGAACCATCAAACTCTTCTGTTCCTTCAAAACCTTTCGAAGATTCATCGTATGAAGATTCATTTTCATCTTCTTCTTCTGTGAAACCCTCAGTCCAATTGTCGTCTCCACCAGTGGAGATCCAGCGTGTACTTCGACTTTCTTGGATTATTTCTTCGAGATCCATCAAAAGGTCTTCGAGTTCCACTTCATGGTACTCACTGACACCATCAAGTGTTAATTGAAGTACTTCATCGTCACTGATATCGATGTCATACATCTTGAAGATTTCTTCAGAGTCAGGGTAACGGTCGAGGATAGATTGTACACGAATATTGGGGTTCATGATATTGCGCTCCAGAGCCAAAAAATCAATTATCTTTATTCTCTATTGAATTGGTATTTTCTTTTTGTCAATATATCAATGACCATTTTTTTAAAAATCTTTAGACAAAGATCCAAATATGCAGCCCATAATCTACTTCGCATTTTTACTAAATGCTTGTTCTTCTTCTGAAAATACCGAAATCACAAAAGCTGATGAGCCCAATTCAGAAACAGAAATTAACCTTGGGACAATTGATGTTCCAAACCTTCAATTAATGACAGATGGTCGATACCCAGATTTGCATGAGCGAATTGTCATTGTGTCCAATGACATTTTATTCCCGGAAGATAATTTTGAAACATTGTTTCAGTTCAGTTCGATGCCCGCATTAGACGGTCGATGGGAATGGTTAAGTGATTCTCGACTTGCATATTATCCTAAGAACTTGAAGCCTGACACGTCTTACAAAATCAAAGCGATAGTAGATGGAACAGAGTATGAAACCGAATTGACCACTGGTGCTTTCTCTCTATTGTCATCCACAGTTTTTCGAACTGGCACAGATGTTAAAGTTTCCATTACCACGACAGCTGCAGTGGGGTGTGATGATGCTTTGGGTGCCATTAAATTAGAAACTGCATCTCAACGAATCGCACCCACAGAGTGTGAGGCTTCTCAGTATCCCAATACATTTAGACTGTCTTTTCCTGTCGCCAATTCTATTAAAAAAGTCCATCTCACAGGCCGTCTGAATGCACTTGAAAACGGTGATACCCTTTCGCTATCCCAGTTTGAAGAACTGAATGATGCGAAGCCAGTCACAATTGTACATGCAGATGCTCAAGAGACAGGTGAAGGTCACAGCATTCGAGTTCTTTGCAATGACGAATCTGTCGATGATGAAAGTTGGTTTTGGGACAGCGACATCGATTTCGATGATCGGATTTCAGACTATTGTCATGTGTCGCCAGAAGAACTCATGGACAATGTTTCAGTAAACCCTACACCTGGAGGACTCGACTTTCTCATTACTCAACATGGGTTTCATATCCTTGGAGATTTTACGAAAGGAGAATACACCCTTACCATCAATGCTGGAATGGCAACAGTCAACGGCGGTGCTTTGAATGAGGATTATCATCAAAGTATTGAAGTTGATTCGCACAGTCCAAGTGTTGCTTTCACGGGTTCTGGTCGATATTTACCTCGTGCATCTTGGGACAGCGTTCCTTTTCGCTACCGAAATACAGATGCGCTTGAACTTGTGATTAGCCGAGTGCCAGTAGAGAATATCAACACTTGGTCAAGCAAATACTATGAAAGTGTAAAATCGAGTGACGGAGATGTGGTTCATGTAAGTCAGATCGCCACTCAACCCAAGGACGACAAATTCCACACTGAGTGGTTGAAGTTGAGCGAGCACCTTAATCAACTTGAAAACGGAGTCTATGAACTCATGATCAGCGATCAGCAGGTTAATGCAGTCACAGCAATGCGCGTGGTTGTATCAGACATACAGCTGGTCGCCAAAAGAGACACCGTTGAAGATGGGCGATTGCATCTTTGGGCAATTGACACCAATACCCTCCAACCTCTTGAACAGGTCCGTCTAAGCGTACATCGTCCCTCAGGAACAGAGGATTCATTCTGTCTTTCCAATGGGCAAGGCTACTGCAGTCTTGCTGCTGCGCCCAAGGATGATTTGGGTAACTCTCGTCAGCATATGGTCGTGGCTCAAACCAGCAGTGATTACAGTTTCATGCTGCTCTCTGAGGTTGCAGTTCAAACGAATTCCTTTAATGTGGGTGGGATTTCCTACGGGAAAGCCAACTCCACTGTGGCCATCCATTCTGACCGTGGGGCATATCGGCCTGGAGATCAAGTGTATCTTTTTGCCCTTGCAAGAAACGAACAACACCTTGCCCTGCAAGACACTTCTTTAAAGCTCAATGTGTATGACTCTCAAGCCAATCCTGTCTTTCAAGAGATTTTGACCACCAATGCTGCCGGTGCAATCGAAACAGAACTGTCATTGCCTGATTTTTCTGCAACTGGTGAATGGTCCGTTCAATTGCTCAGTGCTGACGACAGTAACACTCTCCGTGGAAGTTACACCTTTTATGTGGAAGATTTAATGCCTGAGCGAATGGCGCTCGAAATCACACCTCAAGTGCGTGAGTTGCTGCGAGGAGAAAAACTCAACATCGACATCTCAGCCCAATACTTATTTGGAGCGTTGGCTTCCAAAGATGATTTCGAACTTACATGTACGGTCTCACCAAGGCCATTTCGTCCAGTGCAACACGCCAATTACAACTACCCAACAGGCTAGTTTAACTGTTATATTTTAGGCAGTGTTCGCGGCCAATTGGATGAGTTTGGCCGAGCGACTGTTCAGTGTCCTTCTATGGAGCGCCTGTCTGCATTGGACTCAACCGCAAAACTTGAACTTCAATTAAGTGTTTTTGAAGGTGGCTCAGGCCGAGCGTCCAGAAAAAGGAGTGCGGTCACGGTTCATCCTTCTAAACACTATGTCGGTATTAAATCCAGCCGCTCAAATGTGGTGTCTGGCCAGTCACTGGTTTTCAATGGTGTTGTCGTCAACTGGAAGGGTGAGCGCATCTCTTCTGATATTGAAGGAGAAGCTGTTTTTTCTTCTCTTGAAACAGGCTATGCGTGGACATTTGATCCGTCGACAGGAAACAACCGATATGAGCGTCGTCAACTTCCTCTTAGCAGTCAATCGGACCGCATATCCATCAATAACGGGGCTTTTCTCTACACGGTCGTTCCAACAGGAGAGGTTGATACCTTTGAATTAACGGTCAAGGCTGAAGGTGCTCAAGGTCGCATGACACTGGGCAGAAACTACTGGTCATTTGAAGAAAAGCCGACACCTTCAAGACCGGATACACTCGCCATATCTGTTCCAAAAGCAGTTTCAATCGGTAAGCCGTTTACTGCAAAAGTCGAAGTCCCTTATTCTGGTCGGTTGCTGTGGAGTATTGAAAGCGATGGGGTTTTGCTTTCTGAATGGACTGAAGTCTCTGAAATTGGTGAACAAGAATGGACCACATCGATACCAGAGATGCCTTTTGCAGAAAATGTATATGTTAGTGCGTTGCTATTAAAGGATCCCCATTCAGAGTCACTAGAAGATTTTATTCCTGCCCGTTCCTTTGGCACCACCCCTCTCAAAATATCTCCTGACGATTTTGCGCACAGTTTGTCCCTTACTGTTCCAGAAGAAACTTCGCCAAATGATCCCTTAAGCGTTTCAATTGACCTCGGTGGTTCCGTCCCTGAAGGGACGATTGTCTTTGTTCAGGCGGTTGATGAGGGCTTGCTTTCCTTAACCAATTTTGCTTCTCCCAATCCTTTTCTCAACACATTTTTATTTCGAGCGTTGGGTGTTTCTACGCACGAGACCATCGGCTGGACACAAATGAGTATTGGTGGAACTCAAGCGATGGGGGGCGGCGCTTCGGGCAATGGTGAACGGCCAGATGTGGTTAAGCCAGTGACATTGTGGTCTGGAATGACACAAGTACCCGCTTCAGGAAAGGTGTCCGTTCAATTTGATTTGCCCAGATACAATGGTCAACTTCGCATCATGGCTGTTTCATCGGGACCTGATAGACTTGGTCATGCATCTGCGACTGTTCGTGTCAAAGAGCCAATTGTCGTTCAGACAACACTTCCTCGTTTTCTTATCCGAGGTGATACGGTTCAAATCCCCGTTCGGATGACAAACACAACAGATTCAAAACAAGATGTGGAAATGACAATTGAAGTCAGCGATCCCGGTGCATTGACCATTTTAAGTGCATCGGATGGTCTCGTTCCCTTGGAGCCTGGTGAGGCGAAAACGGTTGCATTTCAGGCCAAAGTTCAAGCGGAGTCTGGAACAGCAACTGTGCGGATTGGTGCAAAGAGTAAGGTTTACTCGGCAATTGATGAACAGATCGTTCCCTTCAGTTCTAACCGTCCAAGAGAGCGTCGAACCACTCGGATTGACTTAATGAGAGGGTCAAATTCACTGACTTCAGTGATGGAAGGTTGGGTCGCTGATGAGACTAATATTTGGGTCACCACCAATCCATATGGACAAGCCTTGGCGCATGCTTCTCATCTTATTCGTTATCCCTATGGGTGTGTTGAACAGACTTCTTCATCACTTCGGCCTTTGATTGCAAGCCGAGGTTTATACAAACTTGTAGATCCCAACCAAGCCAAGGATGCCAACATAGATGAAATGATTGCCCACGGGATTAAGCGATTGGCTTCCATGCAGACCAACGAGGGTGGAATGGGCTACTGGCCTGGCGCTTACCGTGCACATCCATGGGGTACAGCCTATGCCACTCATGTATTGCTCGATGCACAGGCTGCTCAGCATAATGTCCCGTCGCATGTTCTTGACAATGCACTCAATTATCTACAATCGTATCTCAATAACGACGACCCATATTACCGAAATGCACGAGCATATGCACATTATTTATTGGCACGAACTGGTCGAGGAAATTCGGCCGCCATACGGGCAGAGCTTAGTAAAAAATATCACCCAGAAGATAGATTCTTACTGCAAGCGGCACTCTATCACAGTGGTGACCGAACCTATGATCAGGTCCTTAAAGGTCTCAGCGGAGTAACAGAGGTCTCCAACATCAATCAGCATTATTATTTTGGTTCACAACTGCGTTCAAAGGGTTTGATGCTTAGCATACATCAATCTTTATTTGGTCACAGTGAACCGGCTGGTGAAGCACTTGCCTCTGTTATTGCCAATCAACTGAGTAAAAAGAGCCGTTACTACAATACCCAGGAGTTGGCTTGGTCTGTCTTTGCACTGGCCAAGCGAACAGAAGGGTTGGGACAAGGTGTTGGAAAAAGTCAACTTCTCGTGTCAGGTCAAAATAGAGCGTTGACAATAGACAACGGTGAAAATGGACGATCTTGGGGAGTCTGGAATGCCTCTGAGCATACCCTAGAACTTCAACTTCCCAATCTGGATGGAAAAGCGTATGCATTTGTGACCACTGAAGGCGCAAGGCTAGATGCCACATTTGAATACGGTGGTTCTGGTCTAAGAGTGTTTCGCGAGTTCATTAATCATGAAGGTAAACCCGTGGATCTCAATTCCCAAAAGTTGGGTGATTTGGTCTATGTCCGAACCACAATAAAAAATACATCCGGCCGAAACTTAACGGAACTGGCCCTTGTGGATCGATTGCCTGCCAGTTGGGAAATTGAAAATGCAAACTTGGGTGGTTCTGACAATGCAAAAATGCTTGCCACCAAAGAACTGTGGGCATCTGAGCATCAAAATATTCGTGACAGCCGTTTGGAAGTCTTTGGAGATTTGGACTCTGGTCAAACCGTACAGATTGTTTATGCCGCTCGGGCATCATTGGGTGGGAACTATCAGTTGCCTCCTGTTGAGGTGGAGGCGATGTATGACCCAAGCATTTGGGCGCGAGCAAAAGGGGGCAGCATTCTTGTTGACAGTCCTTGGGCTGGAAACTTTTTGTAACTTGACATCCGATTGATTGTTTAGTGCATCAAATACTGAGAAGATTTTCTATTCTGCTCGGACTGTGTGGTCTTTTCTGGTGGTTATTGGTGCTTCTAATACCCCAACCAGAGCGGTTATTTCAACCCAGTAGTACAGCTGTTTATTACCGTGATGGAAAGGTGGCTCATGCTTTTTTGGCACCAGATGATCGGTGGAGATTGGCTGTTGAGCTAAATGACATTGACCCCAATTACATTAAAGCCATTGTAGAGATTGAAGACAAGCGGTTTTGGTGGCATTTTGGTTTTGATCCATTGGCGATCTTGAGGGCTGCCACTCAAAATATCCTAAATGGCGAAGTGGTTTCAGGGGCATCCACATTGACAATGCAGTTGGTACGAATACTGGAGCCGAGAGAGAGAACCCTAACATCAAAATTGATTGAAGCATTTCGGGCAAGTCAGTTGGAGTATTTCTACACCAAATCGGAAATCTTGTCTTACTATTTGACTTTTGTCCCCTATGGAAGAAATATCGAAGGAGTTGAAGCAGCCAGTCTACTTTACTTTGGGCACCGAGCAAATCACTTGGACAGCCGTGAAATCGCAACCTTAATCGCTGTGCCTCAAAATCCCAATCAACGCTATCCAAGAGTTGAAAATCATGAGCGTCTCAAATGGTCTCGAGATCACATCGCTCATTTGCTTCACAAAAAAAAGATTCTTCCGATTTCTGAAGCTCAAGATTTTGAACAGGTGTTTTCTGCCACGCCACCTTCAAGACTCTGGCCTTTTCCAAAAGAAGTGCCCCATATTTCTGTTCAACTCAACCAACAATCGAAGGGACACGAGCGAATTTTGACGACCATTGATTCGGATCTACAGCGACAGATCGAACAACTCGTTGGCCGTCATAAAAGCCGGCTTAATCAGTCTGATATTCACCATATCGCAGTGCTAGTGGTGGACAATCAGAGTAGTGAAATTAGGGCCATCATGGGTGGTTTTGATTTTTTTGATTCTCACACTGGGGCCCAGATTCCTGCCTTCAGTGTTCCTCGTAATTGTGGTTCAACATTGAAGCCATTTTTATATGCGTATGCTCTTGATCAGGGCTTGGTGCTGCCCAGTACTTTGATTCGAGACATCCCTGAGCAATTTGGTGGCTATACCCCGCGTAATTTTATGGGCAATTATGATGGTCTTGTCCCGCTTGAAGATTCACTGGTGCGTTCATTAAATGCGCCATTTATACGCTTGTTGGCCGATGTGGGTTTTGGCCGATTTGCGAGTTTAATTTTGAAGGGCGGAGGAACTCGGTTTGAAAAGCGAATCCATGATTATGGTCTTTCTATGATGCTTGGTGCTGAACTTAGTCCATGGGAGCTTGCACAGTTGTATGCGATGATGGGGCAAAATGGTCAGTATCGTCCTGTTCATGTCTTGATGGACACTGTAACGCCTAAGGTTCAACGGTTGCTGTCTCAAGCCTCAGTTTGGATGACTGCTCAAACCTTACAGCGGCGAGACCGACCTGATTTTCCGGCCCGTTCTGCCTTTGCAACAACGCGCTCGATTGCTTGGAAGACTGGAACAAGCGTTGGGTTCAGAGATGCTTGGTCAGCTGGCTGGTATGGAGATTATACGGTCGTCGTGTGGGTTGGCAATTTAGATTATCGGTCAAGTCAAGGTTTAATTGGTGCTGAAGCGGCAGCACCCATTTTTTTCGATGTGGTAGAGGCCTTGCCTATTCAGCCCAAAGCACCCAAGCCGACAGATGTAATTGAGGTTGAAGTGTGTGCTTTTTCTGGGCACATTCCTAAATCAAGTTGTGAAAAGAAAACCACTCTGGGTATTCAAGATCGCATACCAACAAGAATTTGCCCATATCATCACGATTTTGAAGTAGATCTTCTCCATAATGAGCGTGTTTTCCCAGGTTGCCGTGAAGGAAAAGAAACAGAGTTGCGTCGATTTTTAATGCTGCCTTCATCTGTACAAGCTTGGTTCCCAGGACAAATCGAACACCCCCCGAGCATCTCAGAAACATGTAGAGGAAGCTATGTTCCTGAAGTGGAACCCGGTTCTTTAAAAATACTCTCTCCTTATGCAGGGCAAATATCGATGCTTCTTCGAGGAGTGCCGAAAGAACGACAACCCATTGCCATGATGGCTGATTATCCCGACCCTAATGCCAAACTTAGTTGGTTCGTTAATGATGAATGGGTGGCCACTCAAAAAGCTGGTGAAACTGTATTTTGGCCACCAATTGTGGGTCGACATGTATTGAGAGTGAATGATTCCCATGGGCATACAGCATCAAGAGCAATCGAAGTGATGCTTCCTTGAATGGAAACCCGTGAACTGATTATTGCTGTCGGTCTAAGGCTCAGAAGTCAATATGGCTTGGATGGCTCTACCAAGGGAATCTGGTGTAAATGGCTTGGAAAGAAGGAAATGTGCACCATGGTACTGTGCACTTTCTCGTAGAGAGGCCGTACTCTGTGCTGTGATTAAGCCAAAAGGGATGTCCGAGTCTGCTTTACGAACTTCTTGAAGTAAGGACAACCCATCCATATTCGGCATGTTCCAATCTGATAAAATAATATCTGGTTTGTTGCTTTTGAAAATAGCCAGCGCTTCGTATCCATCTGAAGCTTCGGAATACTTTGCCTCTTCGAAACCCGCTTGACTGAGGGTCCGCTTAACGATCTGACGCATTATTCGACTGTCATCAACAATAAGGATGTGCATTTTAACCACGCAATCTGATTTTTTCGTTATACCACAATTCATACTATCTTAATGCGGATTTCATCAGATTTAATTAAGGACAAAATCCATTTGTTGATGCCACAGTGGCATTGTTGGTTTCATCGCACTCCTTCGCTGAACCCCATGAGTTGGGTGAATTAATGGGGTCATCGATGTATGCTTCTATGCTGTCAAAGCTGGACCAATTGACAATTTCCACAGCTATGCTGT
>JAYYJC010000253.1:0-17287 GCA_036146655.1 Myxococcota bacterium
CTGATAGTTCACCGGGTTCCACATCAAAGGGCAGTAAGATGGTGTCTATCAATGTCGAACTGGCGCCACTAATCCCATAAATCCCAAGAGGTGTGCCTGATGAAATGGTAATGAAGGCTCCATAGTTGGCCACTTGAACAAATGCGGTAAGTGGACCACATTCTCCTTGGCACAGTTCTATTTCTGTGACGGCATCAGGTGCTGAAAGGGCACCAAAGCTGCCCGGAGCTTGGGTTCGAAAGTTATTGTAATCTGCAGCTGTGTAGGGACTATAATTGGGGTCTGCAGTGTGGATTGTTCCATCCTCATCAATATTGGTGATGTAGTATGCGTTTTGATTCCACCATTGACGAGCCGAAACCCAGTCATCGTCTGAAGCACCGAGCACATATAGGCCATAATAATCTTCGTAGCTGGGGCGACCAGAATTCACCACAACAATTTCGGATTTGCCATCTCCATCGACATCGGCAACAACAGGATATTCATGGATGGTCCAAGAACGATGATTGCTGTCTGTGAGATAGGTGAAGAGTCGCTCCCAAGGATCTAGCCAAGCAGCTGTGTCCACACCCCATACATATAAAGCGTCTTCATCTGCAAAAACGATTTCAGCCGCTCCATCGCCATTGAAGTCAAATACTGTTGAACCTGTTGAGGCACTGGACCAATCTCGAGTTTGAGTCAAGGCATACCGTGACAATGTGCCAGCCATATTGACATCGTATACCGTGTACCAACACGCACCAGATACACCAATCTCTTTGGTGCCATCACCATTGAAATCCGCAATTGTTGGTGGTCCGCCAAATGCTTTTCTGGACTCATCGCAATCGGGATGCGCTGGGAGTTGATTGCTGATGCTTGAGTCATTTTCAGGTTTGTTTGTGATGGTGTCTAGGAGTGGGCAATAACCATTTGAGTTCGGTGACCCTGTGTAGATGCTGACATCGTTGTTTCCAGTGATCACAATTTCTGGAATGCCTGTTCCATTGGAGACCACATCTGCGACGGCGGCATAGCCATCTTTTGAGCTACTGGAACCAAGATGACAATAGACGGAACCATCCGAATTGTAAACCGTTCTTCCTGCCACAATTTCGAGATCTGATGTACTTGGATTGATGTCATAAGGTACAGAGTGATAACCGGAGTTCCAATAACCGTCTGATCCGACAAACCATGCCTGATACCATCCCTCTCCATCAGTACCTTCGGCTAAGAGGGCCATGCTTGATGAGTCATAAACCCGAGGGCCAATAATGACTTCAACAGAGCCATCATTGTCCAAGTCAGCGAGCGCTGGCGCATGGGAAGGATTGTATGTTTCAAAACCATCGACTTTGCAAAATAAAGCATCTGTTCCGACGGCTTCCAGTGTGATCGTTCCATTGAGGGAAACTTGATAGAGTGCTGGGTGACAGGTTCCGACCTCCAATAATGGACTCAGTTTAAATACTGTGGCGGCTATTTCCATGCGTCCGTCATTGTCCACATCCCCCATTGCAATACCAGTGTTCCGAGTTGGTACATAGGTGAAGCCATCATGATTGAGAGCAGTCACAGTGTCAAAAACTGTACTTCCATCACCGCTGATAAGCCTTAGTGCACTGTAGCGTGTGCCGTTGAGTTCATCTCCCATAACAACGGCAATATCAGGGGTGTCTCGGTCGTCGACACTGCCATTGCCGTCATCATCGGTGGCTTGTCCGATGGCTGGACTTTGGAAAACAGACTTCAGTTCTGGTTCATCCGAAAAAACATAAGACGAGAAGAAGTTTCCATCTGCGTCGGTCATGCTGTGGGCCATACTCCATTCTACTCGAGATTGGAAGGGGTTCCCGCTGGCTTCAGGAATATAGGTGCAACTGCTATCCATGGACACAGAGCCCGATGAGGGACCCTCTGCGCATTCATCTGGAATGTCTGTGTCTGTATCTGTGTCCGAATCTGTATCTGCTTCACCGGTATCTATTGCATCACCGGTATCTGTTGTGGTATCACCAATGGGGTCGATCTCTGCTTCTGTGGTTTTAAATCCCTCACTGCAGGCGGTGATGGCAAACATGCTAATGGCAAGTGTACGCTTCATTTGGACTCCCTCGTTAGGACTAAATTTACTCACAGTAATAATGACCGCGATGAGGCGTTGTGAAAAGGATTGAAATGCGTTAACACAGTATTGTTACTTCGGAGGAACATGTGGCAAACGATGATTTAATAGAGCTTGAGGGTAAGGTTGTTGAGGTTTACCAAGGCGGAAACTTTCTGGTAGAAACCGAACAAGGCCATAAGGTCAATGCCCATCTCGCTGGTCGACTCCGTCGTTATCGAATTCGAGTGGTCTTGGGAGACAAAGTAACCGTTGCCGTTAGTCCCTATGACCTCAACAAAGGTCGCATTACCTATCGCCACAAGTAAAGGCAATGACATTGTCAGCCCGTCCTGTGCTGATATTCGATTGTTACATTGAGTTACCTGGTGCGGCTCAAAACTTCATCCCTTTGTTGGGTGAGACACAGACTGAAGTGTGCCTTGCAGCCCATGGTGAGTTTCCTGAAAATGAAATTGGGGCTTATGGGGGTGTCATCGTAACGGGTTCTGCGGCTTCCGTGTGTAATTCCCAACCGTGGATTGACCAGCTTGCGCAATTCATACATGAGGCACACCTCAAAGGTGTACCCATCCTCGGTGTGTGTTTTGGTCATCAATTGCTTGCTGCTGTGCTTGGAGGCAGTGTTCAACAAGCGTCTGCTCCTGAAGTTGGAACTGTTGAGATTGATTTTCTCACAGAGACACCCATCAATGCACATGTGCCCCATACCGTTAAATGTTTCGTCTCTCATGAGGATGAAGTCGTAAAAGTTGGTGTTGACTGTGAGATTTTTGCTCAGTCTCAGAAATGTGCTGTGCAAGCATTTCGACATCAGTCAAATCGGGCATTTGGGATACAGTTTCACCCTGAAATGCCCGTGCAAGAGTGCTATGACCTTTTATGTTATCGAGCAGCCAGGCACCCTAATCTGGCTCTGAATGTGGAAGAGGTTCATGCAGGCCGTGTAGAACAAAGTGATTTGGCGAACCGTTTGTTTGGCAATTTCATGAGACTGGTTCGAAGCCATGGTCTCTAAGTTGCTGAACTGTCCCTGAACTGTCGCAAAAAGAATTATTTTTCATCGTTAGATACTACCTATGTTTTATGCAATATTCTTTATCAGTTGCCAGACTAGTACGGATCGTTCAGCATGGCTCAAGGAACAACTTTACATCGATAACCGCATCTGGCTTCAGCGTGACTCTCAATTGTTGGCCGATAAATTTAGAGAGATGGGTACGAACTCATACAATTTTATGCGTGGAACGGTGCCTCTATACTATGCTGAACTGACCAGACTAAATCAAAATAAACCGTCAACGGCGTTCCTCACTCAGCCAGAAAGCACGGCTATTCCACTCTTTGGTGATCCTCATCCTGAGAATGCAAGTGTTCTGATGCAATCCGATGGTAATTTTGATGTCGAGTTTGTGGACCTCGACTCGGCAACTTATGGGCCTTGGTTATTCGATCTGCGGCGAAGTGCAACAGCATTGCGTTTGCTTGGGAGACAATTTGAAGGGTGTGACGACCGTTGTGAAGAGGCATTGGTTGTTGGGCTGGTCGAAGGCCTCTCTTTGGCCTACGCACGAGAAAGCTATCCTTTTGAAGAATCCACAATCTGGAAAGACTACATTGAAGAGGCCATTGAAGAAGGATTGGAACGAAAAAAGTTTTATAAAGTTACCGAAGAATCGGCCAGTTCAGAACGGAAGATTATTCGCAGTGAATCTCTCGATACCAACGGTGAAGGTATTTTGGATGTGACAACCAGTGAGCGCAACCAAGCCGAGCGTCTTGGAGAGTCTTTTGCGGATGCTCATGGGCTTGTGTCTTTCCGTATCCTTGATGTGGTTCGAAAATTTGGAACAGGAGTATCCTCACGGCCAGCCATTCGATATGTGATTTTGTGGGACCAAGGAGATTCAACCGAAAATGACGATGTACTTACTCAGTTCCGTGAAATATTGGATCCACCGAACATGGATGCAGTCGCCTATGCCAGTACCGCTGTATTCCATGACAATGCGGATCGCATCAATGTATGCGAAGACAAGCTCTGGATTAATTCTGAAGCCGACCCATATCATCATGGTTTTTGGGATGACGGGCACGGATTTAAATCGATGTCATGGAATTCATCTCTTCAGGACATTGAGCTTCATAAAATGACAGAGCAATGGGATGAGGGAGACTATGCTTTGGAAGACATTGTTGACTTTGCGAGCAGTTTGGGTTGGATGATTGGTCATGTTCATCATCGGAACACTGGCATTGATGGACAAGCGACTCATAAAATTGTGCAAGCGGATTTAATCTCTGGTGGTGGTTGGTCAAAACTAGAGACTGAGTTGAAAAACCACTCTGGTAATGATGCGGACTTTACCGAGCGGGATTATGAGTTGTTTAAGCAGATGCTTGAACAAGACGGAATGCTTCTGGGATTTGAGCATATCGAGGGGGTTCCATGAGTGATCATTGTGTTGCCTTGGGTTTGTGGCTATTGCAGGCGCCTTCAAACTGTCAGATGATCGAAGTCGATGCGGCTGCTCGATTCAGACAAGATTTACCCATGGCTGGCATTCACAGGGCTTTTGACATACCCAGAGCGCGCATTGGTTTGGGTCTTTCCAATGAAAAAACACATGTGCGTGCCATTTGGGGATCTATCCGTTCGGCTGGAGATACGAGCTATATCGGAATTGATGGTGAGTCATTCGTTCCACAGCTTCAATTGATGGAACTTGCATGGCAGGAAGGTTGGGTTTCCCTCCGTGCTGGCCTGATTGACGATTTGTGGGTGGTTCCCCAGAACAACCGTTGGATTTTAAGAAGCATCACCGCCGATATGAATGAACGGTTGGGTATAATGGGGCGATCTGATCTGGGTGGGATGGTTTCACTTAGTCTGCCTTCTGACCGTTGGAACATTCAAATACAGTTGCGAAGCGGTGAGGGGCACCGTTTGAGGGAGAGAAATCCTGGTCAGAATGTTGTTCTTCGATCTGAAGTCAAACCCCTAAGTAACCTGGATTGGTTGTCTATAGCTGTTTTCACACAAGAGGGATCTCGTGGTTTTGGATTGGCGAGAGAACATCGTCTAGGTGCACAGATATATAGCCAAGTTTCAGCTGTTCGATTTGGCGTTGAAGGGCTGAAGTCTTGGGGTGTTCAAGGGGATTCCTATCGGGAACCTTTTGTCATTTCAGGCTGGGGACAATTCTTACCAGAATCGGGGTTTCAGGCTTTTTTAAAAACCGATGTTCATCGAGAATTTGAACACAGTCAGCAGCAAACATTTCAAACTGGAGTTGGTTATCGGCCAGAGGGGGATCTTCGCATCTGGCTGGGCTTTGAGCACAACCGTATTCCATCTGGCGCTGGCTTGGTTCCAGGGGCGAGTGCCCTTGGCAAGCAGCAGCAAATTTATATCCAACTCGACGGGCAGTTCCGTCATAAACAATTTAGTTCGTCAACTTAGGAGAATAAATCATGCGTCCAATAATACTTTTGACTGGCCTAATCACGGCTTGCAGTGGTGCTGTAAAGCCAGAAGACACAGCCACATTTGGTGAAAATGATCCAGTTTCGGATACATCTGATACTTCAACGCAATCGGATACCTCAGACACCTCAGATACATCAGTTGAAATTGTCGAGAGCGAACTCGTCATCAATGAGATACTTGCAGACTCAGACACCACTTCAGATTGGCTTGAGCTTTACAATGGTTCTGATGAGGAAATGGACATTAGTGGTTATGGATTATCAGATGATCCCGATGATCCGTTGTCGGTTTTACCTGAGAACACCACAATACCTGCAGGGGGTCACCTTTTGATTTGGGCAGATGATGGAGATGGGTCAGAACCAGAGCCTCACGTCTTGTTTAAATTGTCAAAAGACGGGGAGACAGTATCCCTCTACGATACAACAGGCGCACTTCTAGATCAGGTTGAGTTTCCTATGATCGATGAAGATGGTGACGGGTCAGCTGATCCTGACAAAAGCTATGGCCGTAGTCCAGATGGAAGCGACAATTGGACTGTATTTTCACCGCCGACACCACAGACATCAAACGGGTAGCTGCAATCTGTTATTCGTCGAGGTATCCAAGGGCTTTGAGTTCGGCTGATACTTCATCGTCAAATGCATCAATGTCTTGGTATCCCTCCGGTGGCAGAGGTGCAAAAGTATAGGTAAGGGTGGCCGTTCGGCTGCCTACCTTAGCTGTCATCAAGCTTTTGCCATTCAATTTGAGTGGGGGTGGCCAGCTGAGATTTGCATTCGGAACCAGGTCTTTGACTGTGTTTCCAATGCTGAGTGATGCTTTAAATTGATTGAGGGACTCTTGAATATCCCCCTCAGGCACAAAAAAGATTTCTCTACTTGTACGCGGGGACTTTTCCCAAGTTGCAGACAGTGCGTTGTCCTGAAATTGAAGACTCATTGGTGCTCTCTTAGCCGGATCCGTCCCTCTCCATGCATATTCGATAGGGGAACCAGACTGCGCTGCGACTGTGGCTTCTTGTCCGCTTCTTTTGTAACTAAGTTTTAGGCGTAAAGTGGGAACAACTTCTGTTTGGAGAGCTTCCTGAAGGGCAATTCTGCCAATTTTGGGATCGCTCCCCTTTCTGAGTATGTTGATCTTTTCAACGGCATCTGTGCTGAGATCAAACATGGATTCTTTTCCGGAGCGCACAATGTATTTGTTGTCGCCATATAGACTTGCCCAGCCGTCATCCCCATATAGTGGGCGACCAAAGGCCAATGGCCTTGTACCAAAATCTTTGTGTTCGGAGTCTTGAATCGCCCAGCCATCCGAAGTAGGCATGTTCGGTAGCCCTGCTGCTCGAACAATTGTTGGAGCCAGATCTAGAAGGCTAATTGGAAAGTCGTATGACCCAGGTTCAAGATCAGGGGCCTTAATGATGAAGGGTACTTTTAGAAGTTCATCATAAAACGTATGGCCATGTTCGAAGTCATTGTGATCCCAAAATTCTTCGCCATGGTCCGCAAATATTGCCACAATGGTATCTTCCGGTAGCTGCTCCAAGAAGTCAGACACTACATCATCGAGGTAACGAAGGTTGTTGTCATAACGGTCAACGACATGTTGTTTTGCTTCTTTGCCCAGTTTTTTCGCTGCTCGAACCACATCTGAGCGAAGAAATCCATCGGTTTTAAGTTCGTCTGGACGCTCGCCTGCAAACAAATAACGGTAGCTTAGAGGTTCTGTATATGGCAAATGCATGTCCATAAAGTGGAGCATCATAAATCGGTCTTGGTCTGTATTGGTGTCTAAAAACTCAAGTGCTCGTTCGACTTGAACATCAGCCAGCGGCCAATTGACGCATCGGTGCGTTCCCCAGTCTTCAGCCATTTCAAATGTAGAGGACAGGTAAATGTTGCCAGCAATGAATACTGTGGCCCATCCCTGTTCGGCAAAATGGCTTTGAATATTGGGTACCTTTCCCCAACGCTCTGGATGTGTACCCGTCATCATGGTTCGTGCAGAGGGTAATGTCCAAGGTGCAACACTTCGTGCATTGTTAAAAACCGAAGCGTTTGTGGACCATTGGTCAATTCGAGGGGTAGTGGGACGATCATACCCATACAACGACAGGTGATCTTGGCGTAGTGTATCCAAAAAGAGAAGTAAAACTGTTTTTGGGTTGTCTTTGGGTGTTTTCACCACAGGTTCTGCGAGAAAAGCATGTTGATAAAGACCACTGTCTTGACTGACAGACTTGATGGTGAGATCGACATTTTGGCCACTAAATGGGGCCAAGTCTATCCGAATATTGGCGTAATGACCTTCAAGTAGTTGTTCTTCATACAGTTTATGGCTCTGTTCATTCTCGTCATTCAATAAAATCTGAAGGGTGACATCTTCTTGGATTGGTCTACCAGGATCAGCGGCTTCAGGCGGTAAGAGTATCCCATCTGTTTCGAAGATGGCTTCGTTGGGTACTGTAAGATTGAAGCTTACTTCTGTTGGAGCTGACAAAAACAAACCATGTCTCGTTGTGTCTTCAAATTGAAGACTTCGAGTGAATGTATCCAGCGAGGGAGGGCTGTTTGTTTCTGAAAAATACAGTTCTTTTTCACGTTGAAGTGCTTTTGGAAATTCCACTGCATATGCCCATTCTGGTGGAGGACCCTCGTCGACAGCTCGACGAACTTGAATGCTATGCGCTGAAAATGACCAGTAGTCTTGTTTATGCTTTCCACTTACACGGCCTGCAGATTTTAAGGTCTTGCCTTTGTCCCACTTTTGATCTGCTGATCGTCTTTTGATAACCTTCATACCAGACGGTGGTTTTTCAAAAAATAAAGATCTCAGCCGCACTGGAAGCGGGGCTTCCCAAGTGCGATACCCCTTATAACTGTTGACGAGGGTCCACGAGCCGCTTACCGCAATTACTTCGCTGAGTTCCACCTGACTGTGATCAGGAATGGTTTGAACGGAAAACTCAGCGATGCTTTTTCTGTCGAGTGGAATGGAATCGGCCATTGCAATTGAGCTTAGGCCAATTAATCCAAATGTACAAAAAGTGTGGGTTGTGCGTTGCTGCTTAGTTTTCACGGCGACGCAGGCCGAGGCCAAATAGCGCTAGAACTGTTAGAGCTGTGCTCGTTCCTTTCATGCCCAGGGCCGAGCAGCCTTCAGCTGGCTTGTTTACCACATCAATGCTGAGTTCTTCAGCCGTGATGCCACCAGGACCACCGAGATTCAAAACCACTCGGTATTTTCCTTCTTTTGGAAACTCAATTTTTGGAGACCAAGCAGAAACACTTTGTATGAGTTCTTCACCTTGAAAGACATCCCACTGTATCTGATCAATACATCCGTATACAGAAATATCAGCTTGGTTGATCATTTGATAAATCAGACCATCGTGGTGTTCTGCTGTGAACATGCCATCAAAGCCTTCTGCTTTCTCTGGCGGCTCACAAACCACAACCATTGCCCGTTCACGATCGGTATATTCCCAATCACCACAGTCTTCGCTGTTTCCTGATATGGTCACATTAACAGTGTACTGACCTTTCTCTTCGTAGGTGTGACAGATTTCATAATCTTCGGGTGTTGTAATGTCGATATTGTCACCTTGGCCATCACCGTATAACCAATTGACATTTGACAATGCCGAAGTTGAAGAAAGTGAGAAGCAAACTTCAAGTGGCACACCGCCATAGGTTTCTGTAGTGGCATCGAAGGTAGCATAAGGACCATATAAGGAAGTCATCGCTTCAATATCGTCAGAGGTAAAAGGATTGTTTGGGTTGAAGTCCGGACAACCCGGTGCAGCCCAAAACATATTGGCCTCTCGAATGTCCACATCTTCGCAGAGTCCAGCACTTACTTCGTTTTCTTCACAACTGTGACCAAGTCCCCACTGATGACCAATTTCATGAGTCGCCACAGCTTCGACTGGCGTACCTGAACAGCCATTATTCACATCATCTGATGGAACCCAAAATATGTCTTTGGAAAAGACAATATCTGAGTCGAACGCATAGACATAAATGATCCCATCACGGGCAAATGCAGCTTGTCCAGACGGTAGCGTGTAAGTGACACCAAGAATACCTGAACCTTGTTCATCGTTTGGATCATCCCAGTAAAAGGTATTTTTGGCATCGCTGTTGTCACGGCCAGTCGCATGATGACCTTCTCTGACGCCTTCAAAAGAATGTGACAGTTGTGCACATGGTGCATCGACGATCCAGTTGTCGTAGGAATCAAAAATAAGTTGCAATTGATAATCTTCATCCAATGAGGGGGTTCGATAGTCGCTGATGTACCATTTGAGTGGAAGTACATCTCGATTCCAGACCCAACCACTGTGCTTCCAAGCAAGTCCAGAAGCTGTGAATAACAGTAACGACAACATTACTGACCTCCGATGGTTTTTGTATTGATTCTTTCAAGCCGCTCTAGGCTTGTACCGGGAATGGCTTTCCCATCCCAACCGATCTCAACCCTTTCTAGAATTGAATCCTCAAAAGATTTAGCAAAGACCATTTTAGATTCGTCAGGGTAGGGAATGAATCGGTGGTCATAGGCTTTCGCTGGATGCAGACTGTATCGAATTACAATTTCTTCGCGTGAGCGGGGTTCTAATCGAACACTGTATTTTCCTTGATACATACCAACCGTTACAAACCGATCGCTGTTTAATTTCTCGACAAAGAAATACCCTTCTTCGCCAACAGAGAATCGAGCAACACCTTCAACGATGGTTCCAAGATGGCCATGTTGACCGCCAGGTTGCTCAAGAATAATGACATCATCAGTGAGATCGCCTTTGAGCACTGATGTAATTTCCACTTGAGCATGTGTCCAGATGGTGTTGGACCTAGGATCCGTTTCTACCCACATCTCCGTCACTTTCCCTCGTATGATATTGTCAGAGGCATCGACCAACTGATTAAATTCAAGTTTGACCATCGATGTTGCGTCGCTTGTGGGGATGAGGCTGAGCCAAAGGCCTATTAATGGGGCTGCCATGGCATATCTCCTGCTTGGTTTAAGTAGTACTTATACACTAAAATAAGGGCTTTTTTAAGCATCAGCAACTGTATTTAATCAACACAGTCGACTTATTGATGTTTCATTATTGTTTTCAATGTAAAACTCAATTAACACGCTAGCGAATGTTTTGAAGTCATCAAATCTTTAAAACCCATAATTTGCTCCAAATCTCACCTCAATACTCATCCCAAATTAGTTTTTCGCTGCACAGAATGTTTTTCGACGGACGAATTGCAACAGATGCGTTATTAGGCATAAATCATTGCTCAAATTTTGATTCTCTTTGAGTCAAGCAATCTGATATTTTTGAACGGATGCCAATGGAATAAGCTCATGCTTCAAGCGATTCTCCGAATAATTTTGCTTCTGATATTTTTACCCAGCATCGCACTTGCTGCCACGAATGGTAACATCAAAGGTGTGGTTGTTGATGATGGTGGTCTTCCTGTCCCCGGTGTGGTCGTTACCGTTACCTCCGATAACCTTATGGGTGAGCGGCAAGGACAGTCAGACGCCAATGGTCAGTATATCATCAATGAATTACCCCCCGGGTCATACAAACTTGTTGCGTCACGGCCTGGATTTTCAAAGTATGTCCGGCCCACTGTCGTGGTTCGTATTGGTCAAAACGCAATCATTAACATTATTATGAATGTTGATGAGGCTGGCGCCGAGATTGTCGTCGAAGAGTCTCGCAATGTGATTGATACTGAAAGCGGTAACCAAGGAAGTGTTCTCACCAAAGAATTCCTTCAGCGTATTCCAGCAGGGCGTTCGTATCAAGCAGCAGCTCAGTTGGCCGCTGGGGTTACCGGAGGAGCCAATCCAAACATTGCTGGTGCCTCCTCTAATGAAAACACCTACATGGTTGACGGTATCAACATTACAGACCCCGTTACAGGTACCTTCT
The DNA here is from genome assembly GCA_036146655.1 of Myxococcota bacterium. Taxonomy (GTDB): domain Bacteria; phylum Myxococcota_A; class UBA796; order UBA796; family UBA796; genus JAYYJC01. Next base: position 11,548 of record JAYYJC010000253.1, read on the forward strand.
CGTTGAACTTCAACTTTGATGCCATCGAGCAGCTTCAAGTATTAACCAGTGCTTATGACCCTGAATATGGCCAGAACTTAGGTGGTTCTATTAATATTGTGACCGACAGTGGTGGTAACACCCTTCAGTTTAACCTGTATTCTGAATACCAAAATGGTGTTTGGGGTCCAAAGCGAGATGAGGTTTGGGCTGCTGACGGAACTCAGCTTGCCCCAACAGATTTTGACTCTCGCTTTGACAGCATGAGCCTTTCAGCCCTTGTTTCTGGTCCGATTGTTCGAGACCGAGTGTGGTTTATTGCTTCTTATCAGTACTCAAGAACACTCATTGCTCGTTCGGGTATTGATCTCCCTCGTGACTTTGACGGGCATTATGTCTTGGGTAAGTTGACCTATTCTCCCAATGCGTCTCACCGATTTACATGGCTTGCACAAACCAACCCGACCACCATTGACAACACAGATCAAGTCACTCGGTTCATCTATCCAGAGGCCCAAGGACGGCAGGCCCAAGGTGGCTGGTTGAACGGCTTGAAATGGGAATGGTATATCTCCCCAGAACAGTACTTAGAAACTCAAGCCACCATCAACAAAATCTATCTTGAGCGCTCAAGTGTTCCGTGTACTCACAACAAAGAACTCGGTTACAACCCTTGTAACTTTGATGAGTTTGAAAACTCAATCGATTTTACGACTGTTGCTCGCTATGGTATTTCAAATGCTTTTGACTCTGGCAACTATCCGCTTTATGACTTTGATGATCGCTGGCGTGCAGTATTCAGTACCAAATACAGTCTTTTGCAGCTCAATTTCTTAGGTACTCACGACATCAAAACGGGTATTCAAACCGACATTCTCTCTTGGGATAAGGTCTTTGGATTAACTGGTAACATGCGTTACTACGACCTGAATGAATTGGCCTACAACCCTGACACTTACAAGAACTACTATTGGGTTGAATACTCAGGTCCACTCAACTACCAGACCACATCCAATCAAATTTCAGCGTTTATTCAAGATGTGTACAAACCCATCTCAAACCTTACCTTCCGGTATGGTACCCGTTATGACCGTTCAATTTTCCGCAACGATGTCGGGGATAGAATTATTGATGTGGGCATTATACAGCCTCGTGTCAGTATTATTTGGGACCCGTGGGCAGATGCACGAACCAAGTTGGTTGCCAACTATGGGCGATTTGCCAACCCAGGCCGGATTGGTCTAGCTGATTATCTTTCACAATCTGGGCTTGGTTACAAATTGTTCTTGGGTGAATTCTTCAATGAGTTTACCAACCAAGCTGGCAATGATTATTTCTATGTTCCGGCAGTTAATACCATTTCGATCCATGACAATACCATTGCGCCACGGGCGGATGACTTCTCTTTGGGAGCCGAGCGTGAAATCATTGATGATTTGGCAGCCAAGCTTTACTTTACAGCGAAGTTTACCCAGAATCTCCACGCCGCAGATGAAATGAACCTGATGTGGGATGAAGATGGCTACAATATTATTGGTTCAGCCAACGGTAACTTCGTGACCTACCCTCGTATCCGGACTCCAGACATTGCTGAGCGCAACTATCTGCGAACAGATGTGGGGATGAATAAAGTATGGTCGAATCGTTGGGAAGCGCAAGTCAACTATTCGTACACCGTCAGCCGTGGTTCCGCACAGGGTACACCTGCATCATTCCTATATGTGCCTCAACAAGTTCAGTTCTTCCAGAATGGTTACCTTGGCACCGACATTAGACATGACATTACAACTGGTTTCGCTTGGGAACTTCCAGATGATCCTTGGACCACCCGTATCGGTGGTACATTCTTCATGGAATCAGGCTATCCAATCTCCCGTTTCTACAACAACGGAAACTACGGAGACTATGGAAATGGGTCCATCCTGAAAGACACCATTGGCTCTTACGCCCGTACCCTAACTTGGTGGGAACTTAATCTTCTTCTTCAGCAAGCTATACCGGTTCGCAAAGGAAAGCTTTGGGCCATTACCCAATTTGAAAATATTACCAACAATCGCACTGGTGAGTTTGCCTTTATCTCTTTTGATAATCGATGGATCATCAATCAGCGCCAAAATCCAATCCGTATCACCGTTGGTGGGAGGTATCAGTTCTAATGATTTTATTTAGCCTTCTATTTGGTTGTGCCTACGATGAAGAACTCAATGATTATGATTTCTTTGGCACAGTAAAAATCCCTGCTGCCGCTACAAAATTTAAATTCGGCCTTGGCGATGACGAGGTAGAAATTGATGATATTCGTGGTTTGGGACCGCTCTACATCGGTGTGTTTCCTGCTGTTGAAGACGACCTCTATCCGTTTCCACATCCTGAGATGGGACCTATTCTCGCCGAAGGGCAAGATGGCAACACCTATCCTTACGGAGGTAACTCCATTGGTCGTTTTGACTGGGGTTGCTACGAACAGTTGATTTGTAAAATGGTGACGGGTCGCTTTGAATCTTTTTCAGACATTATCGACTTTCACGCAAATGTCTTAGGCGAACCTATACGAACTCCAGACGGTCAACCCGTTCAATCTGAAGCAGAGTATAGAGAGCGTTGCTTCGAAATCACTTACACGACTTCGGATAGCGAAATGCTATTTATTGGAGAGCGTGACTTTACCCTTGAGGGTGATTATCTCGTTGCCGAAGATATAATTCTACCTCAAGTCACTTTCCGTGAAGGAATGCAAGTTTGGGCTTGGGTAGATATGCCATCACCATCGTTTGAGTTCAATACTTGTACTGCGGGTGTTGGTGAGTCTCAAAACTACTACAATGAGTTCTATCAGGTGGGTACCAACTCCATTGATGTCCTTAACTACCCTGGCAAATACATAGACAGTGGAGATTGGATTACTCAAGAAGCAGCCACCATTAATACGATCAGCGATGAATTTGAACTTGAAATTGGATACCACTATGTTGAAGAATAAGCTTCCCTTACTTTGTCTTTTGGCTCTTGGTTGCGATCGGTCAGGTGATGATCTTGTACCACAACCCAACCCTGATTTTGATCCTGTCATCGAAATTGGTAAGCTCAACACAATCTCGGAAGCACAGCTTCTTGAGTTGCGTGGCGAAGGCTCAAATGCCAAAGAATGGTGTGAGTCATCCAGTGACAACGGTCAACGAAATTGTTTCTACGGTATTCTTGGTCAAGCTGAAGTTGGCATTAAGGGTGGTGCGACACTAACCTTCGATGGAACTGGTGGTGATGTGTGCATTATTGTGGATCCAGAATCAGTTTTTTGGAATCAAGCGGTTGCCGCAAATGATCCTGAACCACGCTATTCGTATCCCGACATAGAAGAAGATGACGGCGACATTGACTTGTTTGCTGGAATGTCTGCTTATTACACTGGATCACCAGGTGTTGATGTTGGCGATTTTAGAGGTTTCTATACTGATTCTTTGGGTAACCAAATAGAGATTGAGTATGGTGAGTGCTTTCAGTTTGGTGCGCAAAGCGGTATGAACAATGCGCATGCAGGGCGTGCAGCAGCTGAGTATTGCACCATCAATACCGCCAACCGTGAGGGTGTTGAATACACAGCCGTTCTTGAGTCATTTTCAGTACCCCTTGATGACGCCGGACTTGGATTTGGTGTGATTTTACTTGAAGGTACCTGTACAGATTACTCAATTAACGAATGCACCATTTATGGCGACTCACTTGTCGAACTTCGTGACGACAAAAACAAGGTAATTAAAGACGACGAAGGGTTCATTGAAACAGAAGTACGCAGCTGTACACTTGAACTCGAACGAGCTTCTTGCGAAGGTAAACTTCTCGAATTTTGCTGTCTCCACCCTGACATGTGTGGTGAAGACGCAAACGAAGAGCTTTGTCTTCCCATCGCCACAGAACTTGAAACTTTTTGTGATAACCCCGATAATTCTCGTTATTGTTGCACTGAATAACGCACACTCATAGTGCGCAAATGGTTGCGTCACGAGACCAACAAGTTGAAACGAAATGTTGCCTGCTGCGGATGTAGCTGGCATCATATTCTTTTAGGGTTCTTCAAGAATGATCCGCTGGCCAATTGCAGGTCTGGAATAGCCACTTCCTATGATCCATAAGGAACCACTTTGATCTCTATCTAGCGACCACTCAAACCCTGGTCGTTCAATGGTCTTTGCCATTCCATTAATGTAAAGGATAAGTTCCTTTCCTTCTACCGCAACCGCAGGCTGACTGTGATGAGCTGAGAAACTCACACTCTCTTTTTGAAGTGCACCCTTGCCAATCTGTATATCAGCCATTTGCTCCCCATTTAATGTGAATGTCACTTGTGACCATTCGCTTGTGTTCTGATGAGTGAGCAGCTGTAGAACCTGTCCCTTTTCTGGATGGACTGAAAACTGAAGATCAATCACTGGGAAGTCTATTTGATTTAATTTTTTACCCTTCACTGGAATATTGGGGCGTTCATTTGCTTCAATTGCGGTATATAACACTAAGTCTTTGTGTTCCATAAGTGCGATGAGAGCTTCACCTCGATCATTCATGCTTATGCTTAATTGTTTTGGTTTTTCATCGAGTTGCGTCAGTTTTCGGTAAACTGGGATTCCATTGCTCAAGACAGTACACCAGCGAAGTTCACCACCCGTTGACGGGCTTTGAATCCAAAGTAAAAATTGTGGTGTGCCATCTGGTGCTGTGATCGGTGAACCCATTACTTCAGCATGGGGCCACGGGACTGCTAGCTGTTGAACTTGATGCCTTGGCACATTGTTTTGGAGTGTCAGATAGTTGATTTGCTTTGGGGTAGGTTGCCAGAGAAGGTGCCTCGTACCATTTTGAGTGATTGATAATTTTGGGTGATAATGGTCTTTTGTTTTGAGTACAAAATCGTGAAATAAAGTCTGTGAGTGATTATTCGTATGGCCGATATGCAAATAGGTGCTGAACCCATCAGTGCCTTTGTGGGTCCATAAGCTCGGATTGTTTTGATGAGATAATGGATGCTGAACCAAGTTGAGGTATGTTGATACCGGATTTGGTCTTTGGATTTTTATTTTATAATCGGGAGATTGGTATTTTTCTTCTTCCAAATCAATTGAAAAACTGACGGTGTACTGGTCAGATTTTAATCCTTGTCCTGCCGGTAAAACCAGCCAAAGTGATCTGCTTTGTCTTTGATCGATAATCCATTTTGTTGGTTTTGGATATACATCTGGCCGTGTACTGCGGGTTTGAGTTTGGCCATTGGAGTCAGTGATTTGAAACTCGACTCGCCATGACTCAAGCTCAATGTTTGGTATTTCAACAGTCTTATCTGTCTGATTTCGAAAAGTGATCTGAAGCGCAATGGGATGCCCTTGTAGATATTCAGAGCGACTGTTGGTCGACACTTTAGGAATACTTGCATTGGCCATCAGAAGGCTGCTGATAAGAATGATTGAGGTGGACATGCTATTGAGATTCTGGTGGTTTTGATTGAAGGAGAGTGAGGGCTTCTTGGCGAGAATTAATTCGGTTGTTTAGCTGTTCATTGCGTATCATTTTCAACAGTTCTCTTATATGTGTGCCGCGATAACCCATTTTATGCAATGTGCCTCCCTCAACCAAAGTAGGGAGTGGTTCATGATAGACATTGGCTTCCATCGCAATTTTTTGGTTGTCTCGTATGGTGTTTGATTTTTCTGGGGCATAGGAAATGGACAGCATAAACAGGTCAGCGATGGATACTTTTTCTGCCAAAAATTTA
>JAYYJC010000254.1:0-11990 GCA_036146655.1 Myxococcota bacterium
GATACCCATTCACCCTGCAGATTTGCTGGTGATGCGTGGGCGACATGTTTTTCAGGCAAAATACCCCATCGGCACTGGGATAGAAGGGGCTGGTCGGGTGATTGCGCATGGAGAAGGGGTGAGCGGGCCCGCCATTGGACAACGGGTGGCACTGCCATTTGGTGGCACCTGGGCAGAGCAGGTGAGCATCCCAGCGGCCTCTGTCATTCCCCTTCCAGATGACATGGATCTCTTTCAGGGGGCCATGTTGGCCTTAAATCCGGTGACGGCGCTTGGCTTGCTGAACGGCATGAAGCCTGGTGAGTGGCTCCTGCACAATGCGGCCAATTCATCATTGGCTCGGTTGATTACCCGTGTCGCCGCACACAAAGGCATTCGAAGCATCTCGGTGGTGCGCCGAGCAGGAATGGAGGCCGAGCTCAAAGCCAACGGGGCAGATCATGTCTTGGTGGATGGGGATGATCTCGCTCAGCGGGTACATCAGCTGTTGGGCGGTCGAGGTGTGGACCGTGCCTTGGATGCGGTCGCTGGTGCAGCCTCTGGGCGGCTCTTTGACTCGCTGGCCGATTTTGGGACATTGACCTGCTACGGGCTGCTTGGAAGTGACGATGTGGTCTTCAATGCCGCACAGTTCATCTTCAGAGATGTCCATGTTCAAGGCTATTCACGGCTGCGATATTTGCGGGGGCTGTCTCGTCCCGATGCTGAAGCACTTTATTCTGACCTCTTTGAGTGTCAGCGCAAAGGCTTGTTCGAGACACCTGTGCTTAAGACATTTGCTTTTGAGGATATCTGTGAGGCGGTCGAACTGGCCGAACGCAGTGGTGGACAGGGCAAGGTCTTTTTGATACCCGATTCCTATCGGGGGTAGGGGGATAGACCCTCAATCTCTCCTGATGCATCAGTTACGGTTTGGCTAAAGGAAACAGATTCACATTGGTCAAAAGTTTCACCGATTATAAGGAGCGATGGAAATATAGAGTGGGATGAATGTGGCGGTGGTCATCAGTTAAAAATCATTGTAATCAACTGAAACATGCTTTCTTTGAATTAAGGATTCGAAATCGATACGCGCTGGCGAAGATACAACTCCTCTTGAGCAGATCGTAGCATGAGGTGTGCCACATCGTCATAGAGCACGCCTTTCATGTCGGGCAGTACCTGCGATGCTTGATGTCGGTAGTTGCCATTCGAATGACCGTCACTCATGGTGCCAGGGCAAATCATGGTCCAGTCGATTGTGCTTTGCTTGAGCTGTTCAAGGGCTGCTTGGTGGGCATCAGAGATGGGGATCAAGAAGGCAGGAAAGAAGGGCTGTTCCTTTAGGATTCCACCGGCAGGGAAATCGAGAATGCCCGCACCGCCTACAGCAATGATCCGGGTGATTTGCTGTGCCTGTGCTGCTTGAACAAGGGCAGCGATGCCCGTGTAGCGAGAGCTGTTTTCGCCACCAATGGCCGAAACGACGACGTCGACACCTTCGAGTGCTTGGCGTATGGCTGTGCTGTTGGTGAGGTCGATGGGGGTGGATTGGATTTCACTCACGCCAGCAATTTCTGTGCGACGGAAGGAGAAGGGGGTGATTTGGTGCCCGGCGTCGAGCGCACGGCGGCAGAAGCGACTGCCCGTTGCGCCTGTGGCGCCAAAAATGGCAACATTCATTGTGGACTATCCTTTGTATGAGTGGTTCTAGTATAGAACAATTTTGTGTTCAATCTATCAAGTTAAATCAACCCACTTACCCCGCCTTTAGATACCGATCCGCATCCACCACACGGCCACTCTCAATGTCAATCATTCCTTGTAGGGCCGGTTTTCCGTAGTCTGCCTTGCCAGTAAAGACTTCGAGATTGTCTAGGGGTTGATAGCGCCCCTCGCCATGAGTGTGGCCGCAGTACACCACGAATCGCTGTGCCGGATTAAGCCGGGCATGCTCGAGGAGGACCTCGCCTGTGGCGCCGCAGCAAAAGTCAGGCATCCATTCGATGTCGCCGTAGCGTCCACTGTACCAAGTGGAGTTCCGAAAGGGAGGGACATGGGTCGCCACAATGACTGTCTCGGTCTGGCATTGTATTAGCTGAGACTTTAATACCTCTGCAGCTTCTGATCCGAGTGCCAATAGCCGTTGCTGAACCACAGTGCGGTTTAAATTGGACAGCTCTGAAATGAGACGGTGATCATTGATGCGGATGTGCGTGCTCATGAAGTCACCCACGCGGGTGTCTCCCCAGCCGCTGTGTCCGATCAGGGTGGTGCGTTCGGAGAGGCGGATAACCAAGCCATTGCCCAGCCAATGTTGATTGGGGTGCTGTCGCATTTCAAGAGCACTGCGCACTTTCGTGATGCTGCCTTCATAATAATCATGGTTACCAAGAACAAAATAAAGTGGACAGGGGAGGTCCTTTGCAAGTTGATTTAGCCATGACAGGAGGGTAGGCGCAGTGGCAATGTCGCCTGTCAGCAAAACACTTGTTGGTTTTTGAACACCTATTGAAGAGATCCATGAGTGGTAAGCAGGATCACTGGGTGTGATAAAGTCAAGATGAATGTCTGTCGCCCAAGCCATCATAGTTATTCTTCTTCCTTTACTTTCGTTTATAATTTACCATAACTGTGTGACAGATGATTTCACACAAAACTACTAGACAGTAGATAATTGAAGGTTATAATCTGCCCACTCAAAACCTATTCATATTGATTGGAGGCAAATTATGCGCTATTCCCCAATATTTATTCTACTCTTCGGTTGTGAATCACAGATCAAACCCGTCTCTTTTGATACTGGTTCTAATCTCAGCGACGACCCATCGAACTCTAATGACGACACCGGTTATTTTGACACCGGAAGTGACAACTCAGACACCTCCGATACTTCTGATACCTCAGACACTTCGGACAGCACAGACACCTCCGATACTTCCGATACCTCAGATTCTGGCTCACAAGTTAACGATGTCATGACTTTTGACAAAATTGAACTTTTTGACATGCCCGGAACCGCTTGGGTTCACCCTGCAGATTTAAATGGCGATGGCTTTGATGAATACTTGGTCACTTCCATGTCTGAGGGTGTTGGCGATTGGCCGACTTTCGTTGGTGCGGGTGCGGCTTATGTCATTTCTCGTGATGGGGGCGTTCCCAATGGAACCCTCGGTACTTGGACCGCTGATATGATCTTTGACCGAACCTATGAAATTGATTGGCCAAATGATTCCAACTTGTTTGATGTCAACAATGATGGTGTAGAAGACTGGATAATTGGAACTGGCTTTATTCCAATTCCAAACGGTGGTATCGTTTGGATGGAAGGATTTGAGCGTCCCAATGGCAGTGTTGGATTCTACACACCAGAATATCTTGACACCCCACATGTTGATCACTTTTATCACAAGGCCTACCCAATTGACATCGACAGTGATGGTGACATGGACTTCATCACATCAAGTTTTAAAAATCCTGAAACCGATTGGTTTGGCAATGAAACCTCACCAGGTGTTGCAAAGTTGGAGTGGTACGAAAATGAAGGAATCCCAGGTGTTGCTTCTTTCATCCATCATCACATTGCAGACCGTGGAGGTACATTGATGACTCTTCATGATGTGGACAATGATGGTGATACCGATGTTATTCTCCCTCAGTACTTCAATGGTGCTTCCTTAATATGGATGGAAAATCCAAGCAGTGCTGGAACTTGGACCGAACACATTATCAACAACAATACCGGCCGTGGATTTGATGTTGAGCTTGCCGATATGGACAATGATGGTCAACTTGATCTGGTTTACGCCAACCACAATCATCAGTTGGCAAATGACCCACTTGAGCAAACCATGGGTTTGTACTGGTTTGAGATTCCCAGTGCCTCTGAAGTCCGCACCCTCCAAAACTGGAACAGTCACCTCGAAGTGATCTTCGAAGGCTTCTATGTCGATGAGACGGATCCCAGCCGAAATGGAGCTCCTGGCGTCTTTCATACTGGCGATGTCAATGGTGACGGTCTCATGGATGTCAGCGTCTCTGGAGACGGCGACGACGGATTGTATGTCTTTACTCAAGAAGTCGATGGTTCCTTTTCTGAAACCCTTGTGGATACTGGAACCGTGATGGGTGGTGACCACCAGATGGCAGATTTAGATGGTGATGGAGACATGGACTTCATCTGGGCCATTTATGGAGATCAAGATCTTCTTCAGGGTCAACTTGGACCCCAGTCAGCAGTCAACATTTACCTCCAAGAGTCCGGTTCTTCTAATGGTGGTGGAAGTGGCAATATGAATGGCACACTCAACTTCGATATCAGCACTTCGTTTGGCCCAGACTCCTGTACTGGTCAAGTGAACGCCCAGGTCAGCGGTTCTTCTGTTGGCGGAAGTTATACTTGTTCATTTGGTGTGATTGGTAGTCAGAATGAAGCCATCACTGGAACCATAGATGGAAATGGCAATGTCAGTGGAACCATTGGTGTGAGTGTCTCATTTGCCAATGAATCATACGAACTGCCATGGAGTGGAACCTTCGATGGCACCACACTAAGCGCATCTGTTTCCAATCAGGCTGCGAGCCTTGGAAGTATGGACATTACTTACTCGCTGTCGTTCAGCGCACAGTAATCATCCCTCTGACAACTCTTGTTAACAGGCGCCCCTAAGGCGCTTGTTTGTTTTTTTGAGTTATTTTCGTGTGACTGCAGAGACATATTCTGCAAGGGTTTTGATCTCTTCTTGTGTGAGAAGTTCAGTGTAACTTGGCATGGCTCCCACACCATTTGTCACGGCTCTCTCAACCCGTGCAGAATCTGGTTTAAGCATATCGAGGTTGGGGCCTATTTCTGCAACGGCTTGGGCATCTGATAGGCTGTGACAGCTGCCGCATGGGAGCTCACCTTCAACGAACAACTGTCGACCTGCCTCCTGTGTTTCAGGAGAAATGGCTGCAACACTGGCTTCAGTCTTTTCATTTTTCTGGATGCCCTTGAGTGCATAGCCGTGGTCTAGCCAGCTGTTGTTGCCGTAGCCACGCTCGTTCTCCGCTCTGTGTTTGGGCTGAGCATCACCTGCTGTGTCTGTGGCGCGTGTGAAAACCGTCTGAATTGTATCGGGGACCTGATTCAGTTCGAATTGAAAACACCGCCACGCATGGACGCCCAGATCTGGCCCATAGAATGTGGCTGCTGTCCAATCCGAACCGTTGAGACTGTATTCTACAGCTTGGACGCCCCGCTCACCGGAGAAGGCCACGCCATTGAAGCGAATGTTCCCATCAGCAGATTTCAGACTCGACACAATCCAGCTTTTGACTGGCATTCTCCACATTGATGCTTGGCTGGGGTGGCCCTTTTGGCCTATGTCTCTAAACCGATACCCGCTTTGCTGTATTTTGGCCTTGCTTTGCTCAACCGTGGCTGCAATCTCTTGAACATATTTGATCTGATTGCAGCCGAAATAGCCTGGGACAACAAGGCGAAGTGGACCACCGTGGGAGAGGGGGATGGGTTCCCCATTCAGCTCCCATGCAATCAGGCAGTCCTTCATCCCTTTTTCGATCGGAATGGAGCGCTCAACGACCACCTTGTCCCGCTCTACACCCTCAGGGATTGGCTCTCCCCCTGTTCCAGTAATGAACTTCATGTTGTCCTTTGGGCCGCCACAGGCATTGATGACCTTTGACAGTTTGACGCCACCCCAGCTGACACAGCCCGCTGCTCCAGTCGCCCACTGTGATCCCGAGGGGCCATGTTTAAAAAATGCCCGACCATTGCCGGAGCACTGAAGGACAGCGCAGATGTTGTCATAGGCAAATGATTTCAGCTCTGAAAGGGTGAAGCGGCGTGGGTTTTGAACCCCAGAGATTTGGAGGGTCCATTGAGCGGCTGTACTAATGATCTGTGGATCTGGATGAGGCAGATTGTTTCGGACAAACAATCTGCTTGTGGCAGTGATTGCGCCCATTCCGATGCTGTGTCTGAGTGACTCAAGCGCCAATGGTTTGGGGTTGTGCAGGATGAAATTCTCTGATTCAAGTCCATCCAGTAAAGTGTTGGTTTCCTCTGGTTTGGACGGTGCAGGTTCAGGCTCTGGCGTCGGGACTGTGGGTTCAGGCGGTGTGGACTTGCAGCCGGTCAGTGCTGCAGCACCCGCAATGGCCAAAGTATTTTCTAGAAATGCTCTCCGGTTTCCACTCATCGACGGACTCCTTTTGATGAGGTCATCATTTTATACCCTTCGTTTGGCTTTTGAAAATGAATATTTCACAGACTTAATGGGTTCAGGGTGTGATTTTACATCGCGTTTCCAAAAAACAACATGGATGCATAGGTCCATAGCCCCATTCCCGCAGTGAGCACTGTCAGCAGATAGACCATTAAGGCGAAGACATTGATTTCATACAACAGCAGTGGCCACTCAAAAATACACCAGTGCATGGTCAGCACCAGCTCACGGCAAAGTCGAAAAGGCGCAAAGACCATTCGACGCCACAGGCTTTTGCGCTGCAGGGATTTCATGTGCATCACAATTGGACCAACATTGTCAGGGGTAAGGGTGGTCGGTAAAACTGGAAGGTGATGATCCATTGTGGGGTCAACCCATTTGAGCTCCTTTAGAAATTGAAAACGCCAGCGGGCGTCAAACGAAGCATCCCCGATGGCTCTCAACTTCGGAAGTTGTTTGTCCGTCAAATGTCCCCAGAGTGTGCTGAACCAGACCAACCGTTCCACTTTATTAAACGCCATCGCCCAACCCCTTGGGGTATGGTGTTCAGGAACACTGGGGTACCATCGCCACAGAAATGGATGAACCGATTCTTTTCTCAGTTTCAGTTCGATTTGGAATAGACGGTTGCGATTCATATGTGAACTTAATGGTGCAGTTTTCTTGGGTTGCCACAGAACAGTGACGGTGTGGTACAATTGGTCTTCTTTGATTAGAGGCAACAAAGTGATGCGTCTGTGCTTCCTCTTATTCTCCACGCCTTTTTCGTGCATCTCTTTTCAGGAGACAGCCATTTCTTCATCTGAAGCCATTTCCAATCGCTGCGAAGGGACCGCCCAAGATCTCATCAACATTGCCAATGCCCTTCCCAAAGGGACTTCTATTCGCTTGCCCATCACCATAACGAAAGTCGATCCGCTTGTTGGCGTCCGTGCTGCACTGGGTTCTTACCCAATTTCTCTGGTGGACATGACCTCCATGGGCATTTCTGGTTTTGCAAATGTTTTAGAAGGTAAAACGGTCTGGATGGATGGGCAGTGGGGGGCGATGATCGAGTTGCCCAATGCAAGGACCAACTCAAATGTATTTGGCGTGTCATCAGTCGGTGAAACCGTTGGAGCGGATGTCTCTTTGACCATGATGCGTCTTGATGGCGAACTCAACTGTGCAAAGCCCTAATCGCCGTCATTCCACCATCCCAGCGATCGTGATTCCACTGCTCATTTCACTGCTGTGGGCCAAACACTTTTGGCCACACCTCTCAGATGATGGGGCTATTTTTTTTCGGTATGCCGAAAACCTAGCTGCTGGTCACGGGCCCGTTTGGAATCTGGGTGAACCAGTAGAGGGATTTTCGTCACCCCTGTGGCTGCTGTTGTTGTCAGCAGCTGTGATATTGGGCGCACCCGTGATTGCAGTTGCGAAATGGATGGGTATTTCTTTTGCATTGTTGTCGTTGATTTGCCTTGGATTGAGTTTGAAGGACAATGTGGAAGCACCTTACTTATCCGCATCGATGGTCGGAGCCTCCCTGACAGCAGGTTTATTTTATTGGGCACCATCTGGCATGGAGACTCCATTGGTTGTTTTCCTGTGGTCAGTCACTTGGTATCTATGGGGCACCCACCGAGGACTGATCCCGCTTTCACTCTTGGGCGTTGCTCGTCCCGAAGGAGCCCTCTTGGTCTTGAGTGCCTTGTTGCTTTGGAAGGACAGTCCAAAAGCACTGAAAGGAATACACTTGCTTTCTTTCCTGCCGGTGGGCCTCTGGTTCTGTTTTCGCCTGTGGTACTACGGAGACTTCTTCCCCAATACTTACTATGCGAAAATGGGTGGTGCGTTGACTGAGCGCTTATTGAGTGGCTGGAACTACTCTGCACCGATACTGTTGGTGTGGGGGTGTGCATTCTTTTCCGCTGAAAAGTCTGTTCGCCGTCAATGGCTTTGGATACTGATTGGACTCTTGTCGGTTGTGTGGGGTGGTGGTGACTGGATGTGGTGGGGCAGGCTACTCGTTCCATTTTCGATGTTGCTGTGGTTGGCCTTTCCGGTCATTTTGAATGGCCGCTGGTGGTTGATTGTGCCTTTTTTATGGGGTCTTTCCCATGTGCTCTTGCCCTACAAAGGCGTCTTGGCATGTCTGCAGCTCAAAACCTTGCCTGAAATAGGTTGGCAAGAGGGTACACTTATGCCTTCGAGTCAAGCGCAGGCTGATGTAATCCGAACCATTCTTCCATCTGGAAGCCTCATCGCCGTCAATCACGCGGGATTTTTACCTTACTTTCTGCCTGAATATCAGTTTATCGACATGACGGGTCTCAATGACCACCACATTGCCCATTCCGCTCGTGGCGCACTGCACCAAAAGTATGACCCAGAATATGTTTTGTCACGCGCTCCCAATGCAATTTTATTTCACAGGCGAACACCCCCCCCCGATGAGAGCATGCTGTCTGAATTGGATTACTGGGCGGGAGAAACAGCGCTTGCTGCACACCCTGATTTCAAAGCCAACTATTCGGTGCTGGGTGATTATTGGGTCCGAAAAGCGTCTGGTGGAAGTACAGTGTATGCCATACTTGGCTTACGCCTTTAGCCGTTGGAGAGTGCCGTGCAGTTGTTTTCTATTCTCTTTGGAGCACACAAGCCAATCACACGAAAGTTGTATTTCACAACCGGAGTAACTTTGATGGTACTGAAATACAGCATTGATGCCGGCGCAATCTATGCTTTGAGTGGTGCTTTTCTACCACCATGGTTTTATCTGCTACCGATTGCTTCGCTGAAGTTGGAGGGATTGCAACAGATCAACGAATTGTGGCTGGGGGTTTATGTGCTTTGGACGCTCCTGTTTATGTGGATTGGTGCGAGCATGACCTACCGCCGGCTTCAGGATGCTGGAAAATCTCCGATGTTGACCATTTTGTTTTTTGTGCCTTTTATCAACTATTTTGCCTTGCTTTTCTTTGCTTTGATTCCACCTCGAGAAGGCCTAGAAGATGTGATCATGCCAAAAGAAATAGATCAACGGTGGTGGCTCAGTTTTTGGGGGAGTGCGGTTGCTGGTACACTAATTGGTGCATTTGTGGTTGTGCTGTTTAGTGTGTTTTCTGTTTTTGTGATTGGTGAATATGGACTTGCCCTTTTTGCGGGCTTGCCCTTCGTAAACGGCTTTATTGTCTGTTCCTTGTTTAATACAAAAGAGACCCGCACCTTGTTTCAAACGGTGGTCTTGTCTCAGGCATCTGTGGCCTTTTCAGGCTTAACTCTTATTTTGCTGGCTTTTGAAGGGGTGTTGTGCGTGGCCATGCTTGCGCCTTTTGCTCTTGTCCTTGCAGGAATTGGGGGCTTTCTTGCGTGGTACTTAACGAGGGGATCGACTTTGGCTGTGCCACTTGCCATTGTCCTTATTCCACTTTTGGCCATTGCTGAGCCAAAGTTAGAAGCACCTCTTCAAGAAGTACAGAGCAGTGTGGTAATTGATGCGTCTCCTCAACAAGTTTGGTCCCAAGTGGTGGCCTTTAGTGAACTGCCACGCATTGCCCGTTGGTTCTTTAAGCTCGGCATTGCGTATCCGATAAGGGCTCGACTTGAAGGAGAAGGGATTGGGGCCATTCGCTACTGCGAGTTTTCAACCGGTGCCTTTATAGAGCCGATCACCCGATGGGATGAACCCAACCGCCTCAGTTTTGATGTGATCGCTCAGCCTCCAACGATGGAAGAATGGTCTTTTTATAAACACATTCATGCACCGCACATCACCGAAAGTCTGAAAAGCCGCAGGGGCGAGTTTCGTCTAATCGAACTTGAAGATGGTCGTACCCGTCTCGAAGGCAGCACTTGGTACACTCAGGATTTGAAGCCGTATTGGTATTGGTACCGGTGGTCAGATTTTTTGATTCATGCGATTCATACACGGGTACTTGAGCACATTAAGTCAGAGACTGAAGCGCTTTAGGGTGCTGTACGAACCAGTCTAAATCCCTTGGAACTTGCGACCCCCCACTTGTAGGATTGATTCACCTCTGTCACTGTAGTGTCAAGGGCCCAAGAGTTAAAGTCTGGGCCCCTGTAAATCTTATTTGTGCCACTCAGCCCTGCTGGGTCTACTGTGCTTGAAGGGAACGCACTGTATGAGTAAAATGAGTCATTGACCCATTCGCTGACATTGCCGTTCATATCATACAGGCCGAAGCCATTGGGATTTAATTGTGCGACACCCTGAGAGGCGCCTGTGTTTCCACAGAACCAAGCGTAGTCTCCAAGGCTGCCTCCATCAGTTAGGCTAACCAAAACAGGGCAGTTGCCATTGCCACCAATGATGTCTGCACCGCCTGAAGGAACCCAGATGTCTTGTGTTGTGCCTGAACGGGCTGAATATTCCCATTCTGCCTCCGTTGGAAGTCGGTAGCCAGGACAGTCATAAATTGAAACTCCGTTGTAAAGCGGAAAAGGTTCATAGTTGTTGTTTTCGTTGTAGCACCGTGGTAGACCATCTTCATCGGAGAGCAGATTGGCAAAGTGGGCTGATTCGTACCAGTCTAAGGATTGTGTGGGAAAATCGCTGTTTCCCCCAAAAGACGGATTGTATCCGACAAGTGTCTCGAACATGGCTTGAGTGACTTCGGTCGTCATCATATAAAAGTCGTTGGTTAAAGTGTATCTGCCTAATGGATCGTCACCGGCAGGTATCTTTACAAAGTCAGGCCCAATTGTTGTCCCACCGCCGAGGAAAATGCCGTAATCGCAAAAATAATCGGCGGAGCCCGGCTGTTCAGCATTGGTTTGCCAGCGTACACAGTCCGCATAGCCATCTTCATTCAGGTCTTGAACACATAGGTTGGGGTCGGTTTCGAGTTCGGCAGCACCTGGAAAAGTATAGTCGTTTTCATCGTTGCAATCATCACCACCCACGACACTCGGCTGTCCCTCCCATGCACCGATGAACCAACCTGAGCATTCGACATAGCCATCGCCATCATCGTCATATTCGTCGTCTGGGACTGTTCCGTAGTCCGGAGAGTCGCAGTCTTCTACTTCTCCAGAGCACTTCTCCGGCGCCCCTGGATAGACATCGATGTCGTCGTCTTGGCAGTCTCCCCAGCCATAGGGAAGGGTGGTCACCACAGCCCATTCGTGAGCTGTGAAGTCACACTCGATGTACCCATCACCGTCATCGTCCCTCTCTTCAGAAAGGGGTCCATAGCTGTCATCCTCTGCCAAATCGCAGTTTTGGAGTTTGCCGTTGCAAATCTCGATTGCTCCGGGATACATCTCACCGTCGTTGTCGTTGCAGTCTTGGTCATTGGCTGAGTATCCGATGGGTGGACCGCCCAAATTGTTGGGACAGGCCAAGAGCGTGTAGAGGTAATCTCCATTTAAATTCGTCGCCCCATTTCCGAAGCCGTCTGCATCGGTGTCTGCGAACCACAGGGTGACATCCGTGGCTCCGAGGGTTGTGGACCCATCGCAGTTCTCGTCGATTTGGGTGGTGCACAGTTCTGGATGCAACGAGGAGCGGTTGGCATTGCTGTCATCACAGTCCCCGCCAGTTGCAGAATACCCTTGTGGTGGCATGGCAAGCGGGTCATACACAGGGCAGGCAACGATCATGTTGTCTGGTACGCCATCGCCGTCTGAGTCGGTGCTGTCACCATCCCCATCGCCATCTGAGTCCAAATAGAAGGGCAATTCACCCTCGGGATTGTCATCGATGGCACCGTTGCAATCGTCGTCTTCATTGTTGCAGTATTCGGTGGCATTTGGGTTTTGTAAGGGATC
>JAYYJC010000255.1:0-8669 GCA_036146655.1 Myxococcota bacterium
AGCCGACCAAGATGGCCAATGCAATGCCATAGACCTCAGCAGAAATGCTTGGGACCAGCTCAGTAATGGCTGCAAAAGACTGGTTGGCTTGGAACATGTTTCCGCCGCCCAGTGAGCCGCCGATGCACATGAGCGCAAAAATCCAAGCCAATGCTTTTCCAAGGCCTCCCATTCCTTTTTCTTTCAAACCAGCATCAAGGTAGCGCATGGGGCCACCTGACACCCGGCCGGTCTCAGGATCGACAACACGGTAGAGCTGACCAAGCGTACATTCGGTAAACTTAGAAGACATTCCAAGAAAACCTGCAATGATCATCCAAAAGATGGCTCCAGGCCCTCCCACAGAAATGGCGATTGCAACCCCAGCAATGTTTCCGAGACCGACCGTAGCGGATAAAGCAGAGGATAAAGCTTGAAAGTGGGTCACTTCGCCTTCGTCTTCCTCTGAGTCGTATTTCCCACGGGTTACTTGGATGGCATGAACAAATCCTCGTAGGTTAATAAACGCCATTCGGAAGGTAAAGAAAACAGCGCCTAGAACCAACCAAACGACAACAATCGGCAATGATATCGCATTTGGGTTTGGAAGCGCAGCAGTGGATGTCTCAGTCTCAACATCCACGGCCGTTACCCGACCAGCCTCAATGCGATCGATAATTGCAACATGCCGATTGCCGTCTTTGGTTAACTGAATGGCATTACCAACCACAATGTCTTCTTGAAGGAAGTCTATCGATACGGGAACGGTCGAGGGGATTAGCTCAAAAGTCGGGGCACTCCCTTCAATGACATCTTCAAGTTGTGGATCGATGATGTCTTGTGCAAAAACCACTGGAACATTCGGCATGGTAAGTTCTGTTGTCACGAAGTATCTTTTGGAGGGATCTCTCTGCCCCATAATATTGCTCAGATCTTTTTCGTAACCATCAAGACTTTCCAACTTGACTTTGGGAAGTTGTTCATAGCTTCCACTTGGAATGATGGCCACAAGTTGACTGTCGTGAATCTCTAAAGTCCATGTAAAAATGGGATTCTCGTTTTGTATGGGCTCAAGTAAGGTGGGAACCACTTCACTCTCATCAAGTTCATACACTGTGGACAGTTGATAGGCATCGTCTTGGAAAGCGATGACTTTTTGACCATCTACAACGGTACCAACGCCTTCACCGAGCGCCAGTGTATCATCAAATGGGTAGATATCGAAGAACATGACAGATGCAAGAGGCCCAACAAAATACTGACCAAAAAAGCCATCAATTGCTTCAAATGTGCTCTTTTGTTCCGCTGTGTTTCCATCAGCGGCAAATGCAGATTGAGTCATTACAGCCAACAAAAATACGAGTATGCCAATAAGTCGCATGTGTCCTCCCAGAATGCTTGGAGCACAATATATCCGATTTTAAATAACCGTGCAGTTGGGCATTCTCTCTCAACATGGTTGTGGAATATATTCGAGTGCTCGCAGACAAATTTGGGGTTATAAATAATGGCTAATTGTGCATCAGAGGTGAATATGAGCCTTTCTATTCCATGGCTCACAACAAAAGAACCCATTGTGCTACCTGGAAGCATTCAGCGTTACCATTTTGGCGACACAGACAATCACCATGTGGTTGACTGGTCCGTAATTTCAAAAGGTGAAGTTCTGATCATTTTTGATGAATCTGCAATGCCAACCACTGGCATCGGCATCCGCGCCAAAGTGTTGCGCTGTATTGAAGAACCCGAGCTCTCAGGAGTACACTGTCTCATTGAAGGCATTGAGCGCGTACACTTCAAAGTATCGGACACCATGCCAGAACAAGCCCATGTTGAGGTTATTCAAACAAATACTGCCTCTGAAGAAGACATTGAAGCTGTGTTGAACACCTTGACGAGCCAATTTAAAGAAATGCTCAAAGCCGACGACCAGCTCCCTGAAACACTACAGCACCAGACAAATCTCTTTGAAGGGCCAGAAAGGAAGGCCTATTACATACTAAGCAATCTGACCCTCCCCTCAGAACAACGTCAGGCATATTTGGAAGAGTTATCCTTGATCAATCAGCTTGAAATGCTCATTCAATGGGTCCGAGTCGAACTGAAAAGCAGGCAAATTAATACCCGTATCATTAATGAAGTCACCACCAAACTTGATGACCAGAATCGGCGCTACTTTATAAAAGAGCACATACAACGCCTTCAACAAGAACTAAAGGGTACAGACGATGAAGCCATCAGTGAACTTGACGCACTTGAAAAAAGGCTAAAGGCACTTCCACTCAGTGAGGCAAGCCAAACAGAGGCATTCAGAGAACTCAAGAGAATGAGACAAATGCACTCTGACTCATCGGAGTACAATGTCGCACGCAGTTGGATTGAATACCTTTTATCACTTCCATGGAGTCACTACACAGAAGACTCTGTCAATCTCAAATCAGCCCAATCATTGCTGGATACGCAGCATCATGGCCTCAACAAACCAAAAGCGAGAATTCTAGAACAGCTTGCGGTACTTATTCGAAAGCCCATTGGTGGGGCGTCAATCCTATGTTTTGTTGGCCCACCAGGCGTGGGAAAAACTTCATTAGGGGAGTCAATTGCGCATGCAATGGGCCGAAATTACCAGCGCATTGCACTTGGTGGTATTCAAGACGAAGCAGAAATTAGGGGCCACAGGCGCACATATGTCGGTGCAATGCCAGGACGGCTCATCAAAGCACTAAGGGCAGCACAATCTGCCAATCCGGTTATCATTCTGGACGAAATTGATAAAATCGGCCGTGATTCGCGGGGCGACCCCAGTTCAGCCCTACTCGAATTGCTTGACCCAGGACAAAACAAAGCCTTTGTCGATCACTATATTGATATCCCATTTGATTGCTCCCAAATACTTTTTGTCTGCACAGCAAATACTGTCAGCACCATACCACCCGCCTTGGTTGACCGGTTAGAGATTATTCGAATTCCTGGCTATACCAGAATAGAAAAACTTGCAATTGCACAAAGTCACCTTCTGCCACGGCTTTACACTCAAATCGGCCTAAAGTCCGATGAAGTTTTAATTGATGAGCCCATCATTGCTCACCTCATCGATGAATACACAGAAGAAGCTGGAGTCCGTAATCTGAATAGAACCTTGGAAACCATCCACCGTAAAGCGCTTCGTCAAATTATTGAAGGAGAGAAAACACCTGTTAATATCGAACGCATTTCACAGATCACCGAGTTTCTCGGTCCCCCCACATCAATTCGTAAACAAATTCAGAACGCTCTTCCCTGCGGTATGGCACTGGGTATGGCATGGACGGAAACCGGTGGTGAAATACTATACATCGAGTCCATCTCATTTCAGGGTACCGGAAAATTACAACTGACAGGACAGCTGGGCGATGTCATGAAAGAGTCCGCTGCTGCAGCAATTTCGGTTTTGAGAAGCCGAGCGACAGCGCTTGGAATAGATGGTGCAGTATTTAAAAGCCACGACATACACCTTCATGTTCCGGAAGGCTCCATTCCAAAAGACGGACCTTCGGCAGGCATCACGATGCTTTGTGCACTCTACAGCATGCTCAGTCAGAAACAACTTATTCCTCGTTTGGCGATGAGTGGCGAAATCACATTGCTCGGCAGAATACTACCCGTTGGCGGGATTAAAGAAAAATGCCTCGCTGCACACCGACTAGGCGTAGAAAGAATCATCCTGCCAACAGACAACCGTCACGATGTGTTGGAAGTACCGGAAGAAGTTCGCCAAAGCATTCATTTTGATTTCGTGAACACCATCGATGATGTTCTGAAAATTGCTTTTAATCCGAAACCGAATCAGGATTGAGCATTGCAAATTGACGAATCAGTGATTCCGATTCTGGGTCAAGATCAGCCGGCACAACAATCCGAGTGACCACATAACAATCTTCTCCATTGTGACCTTTTCCCTTCAAACGCATGCGCTGACCAGAAGAAGTCCGAGGAGGAATTCCTACGACGACACGGCCAGCCGGAGTCTGAATCGACACACGGCCACCTAAAACAGCTTCCGGAATAGTAATGTCAATCGGCAAATCACTTTGTGAGTCAGAAGTTGAAACGGATGTGTCAACTTTTGAAGACTGGTCATTCACCTGCCCTTGCAAATCAGAATGTATTGAATCGTTTTCTGCATTGGGTTCTATGACCAAATCGCAAATCAAATCACCTGCTCGACCACCATCTGGACTGTCATGACCGTACCGTTCACCCCTTAAGCAGGCCCCGTTTCGAGTACCAGGGGGTATTCTGAGAGCATAGATTTCATCGTAAGGAATAAGGTTGCCTTGGGGTGTACGAATCAACCGTTGATATTCCACCATTACTGTCCCACCGTTGTTCAATACCACCTGTGAAACAGAAACGGTCTGAGCAATGTCTTGGCCAGGTGTATTTCCACGCTCGTATGTTCCTTTGTTCATTTCGGAGGCACGACCATCACTGGTGCTTTCTTCAGAACCGAAGAGGTCATCAAAGGTTACATGATTGGCTGGATCAGCCCACCGTCTTTTTTTATACCGTGTGCTCGGTTGAGTTTGCTGTTGACGAGCAGTGCCTGGCATGCGCCAAGTACTGCGATGAAATCGCTTATTGCGGCTTGGTTCACGATTATTTCTGTTGTCATAAGCTTCTTTTAATTCTGGATCAGTCAGTACTTCGTAGGCTCTTTTGATTTTAGTGAACATCGCTGCAACTTGAGGATCATTGCCAGCAATATCAGGATGATACTTTCGTGCTAGCTTGCGATAATTTCTTTTTATTTCTTCATTTGATGCATTAGAATCAAGCCCAAGAATGAGATAGAAGTCTGGTTCCTCAGAATTCTGCATATTTTCTCCAATCGCTGAGATTAATCTGCCGTTGCTGCGTTATTTATATAGTGTAATTGAACAGGGCAAATCATGTTATGTGATATTTAAGGGTTCCATATGAACCGCATGCCTTTGCTGACATCCCTTCTCAATCATAATCCCGAGCCTCAGAAAGTAAGAAATAATATGTCAAAGTCCTTTAGAAAAAATACTCCAAAGTGCTCTTTCTGCCAAAAAACACAGAGCGAAGTGGATAAAATAATAGAAGGTCCAAAACGCGTTTATATTTGCTCTGATTGTGTCCGACTTTGCCTAGACATCATCAATGAAAATGCACAATCTTCTTCAATGCAATGGTCTGGTGGTACGAAAACACCACCACCAGTTCAAATTAATGCATTCCTAGATCAATATGTAATTGGTCAAGACGAAGCAAAGCGAAAAATATCAGTTGCCGTTTACAACCATTACAAACGGCTGGATATATTTGACGGGACTGCTCCTGAAACAGAGTCCGATGTTGAAATACAAAAATCCAATCTATTATTGATCGGTCCAACAGGCACAGGTAAGACACTTCTGGCTCAAACGCTTGCACGTTTGCTGAATGTTCCTTTTGCAATTGCAGATGCAACCGCACTTACAGAGGCTGGTTATGTTGGCGAGGATGTTGAAAATATCGTCCTAAAACTGCATAAGGCCGCTCAAAACAACATTGACCAGACCATCAGAGGAATTATCTACCTCGACGAGATCGACAAACTTGCCAAAAGAGGCTCAACGGCTTCTGTATCTCGAGATGTCTCTGGTGAAGGTGTCCAGCAAGCGTTGCTCAAGATAATTGAAGGCACACAAGCCACAGTTCAAATAAAAGGGAAAGGCAGAATGCCCACCCAAGAAAGCGTGGTCATTGACACCTCAAACATTTTATTTATTTGTGGTGGCAGCTTTGAGGGCCTAGAAAAAATTATCGAATCCAGACTGGGGCGTCGCTCTGTCGGTTTCATGGCAGACTCAGTCGAGAGGGTATCAGACAGCAAGGCTTATTTGAAGCAAGCCACACCCGAAGACCTCGAAAAATTTGGGTTGATTCCCGAATTTATTGGTCGCATACCAGTGATTGCCGTAATGAATCCCTTGGATGTCGATTCACTTGTTCAGATTCTCACAGAACCCAAAAATTCACTGGTCAAACAGTATCAAAAGCTCTTTCGCTTAGAACAAGTCAAGCTCAGTTTTACGCCTGAAGCATTAAGGGCAATTGCTGAGAAAGCCGTCACCCGTAAGGCAGGCGCCCGTGGTCTTCGAACAATTATCGAAAGCATTATGCTCGAGATTATGTATGAAATGCCTTCTGAGCCCGATCTCCAAGAAGTCATAGTCACGGAATCGACTGTTCTTGAAGGCACAGAACCAGAGTTGGTTTACTCTGCAGATATGGGAGCCTCAAGCTGAGTCAAACCCTACTCATTGCGGCGCCCCATCTCAAAGACCCCAATTTTGAACGCACAGTCATTTTGCTCTGTGAGTTTGATGCAAAGGGTGCTTTTGGAGTCATTATAAACAGGCCTTCTCCCATTCGGGTTCGCCACATCCTATCTGCGCTTGACATGAGGATTTCCACGAACGAAGACAGTCTGTGTGGCTGGGGTGGTCCAGTACAAAATGAACTTTGCCTCATTATTCATGGCGCCCCACCAACAGTACATGACACTTGGAACATCTGCGATGGCATTTCCATCGGCGGCAACAAAGCGATATTGCAACACTGCGAGCAGAATGGGAGTCCGTTCAGAGTGGTGCTGGGTTATGCCGGATGGGGACCAGAACAACTGGTATCAGAAATTGAAAGGGGCGACTGGTTGTACAGTGAAGTGACCCCAGAGCTTGTATTTGATACACCAACGAGCGCAATATATGATGTTGCTTTGTCTGATTTTGGGTTGACATCAAATTGTTATTTTGGTGACCCCATAGACAACTAAGTCCAAAAATGGAATTAAAAAAAATATAAATCTTGTCATGACAACACTTTTTTTGTTTCCGGATCAATAGACATGCTATATTAAATCATGCGCGATCTTCACTTTTTGGAAACTGTTGGAGCAGGTTCATTCGGAACTGTTTACTTGGCTGAACTGTGCTCGGCAAACAATTTCAGACGGCAAATTGCGGTGAAGGTTCTTCACGCAGAAAATAGTCCCAACAGTGAATACCTTGCCCGTGGAAGAGACGAAGCACGCCTTTTGGGGCTTCTGAGAGCAGACTCCATACTCCAAGTCTTGGGCCTTGTAAAAGTAAAAGGGATGGACGCCATATTAATGGAGTTTGTAGAAGGCACAGACCTCGACACCATTCTCAAGAGTGAATATCCCCCATCACCAAGAGCTGTTGCTGAAATAGCAGCTGCCGCAGCGGGGGCATTGGCGGCAGCACACAATGCAGTTCATCCCAGAACAGGTGAACCCCTAAAAGTCATTCACAGAGACATCAAACCGGCTAACATCATGTTAACGCGCTCAGGTGGAGTCAAAATATGTGATTTTGGGGTTTCGCGCGCCTTGTTCAATGCGAAAGAAAGTGTCACCCAACCCGAATTTTTATTGGGAACACTTAATTATATGGCACCAGAATACATTATCACTTCGGATATTACACCAGCATTTGATGTATTTAGTCTTGGCATCTGTATTCTTGAAGCCACTACGGGTGTACGCTTTGGCCCACCTAAAAATTCTGAGCACCTTCATAAACAACATGTCAGCCAGTTGCTTCAAAAGTTGCCGAACTCATGCAATCCCCTCCGCCGACCGATTGAAAAGATGTTGTCTTGGCGACCAGAGTCTCGTCCCAAAGCCGAGATAATTGAGCAAATGTTACTTCAGACTTCTGACCAACTTACAGGCAAATCACTTCGAAGTTGGGCTGCTGTATCCGTGCCTCAGATCCTTCAAACACGAACAACTGCACCAGATGTGGCTGAACTTATTGGCCAAACCATACCCATTCATGAACGAGAAAGCGGCGACAGTATTGACCCTCAAGAACCCATTGTGCAACAATACCAAGCGGCATCCACTCCACTTCATAACGATGTTCATGAAGTTGCTTTACCTCCCAAACCGATCTCTACCACACAGCCCCTACCTCTTCCTTCATTCCTAAAAGGCGCCGCACTTGGCGTCGGTATGGGCACTTTCTTCTACTCCCTCCTCTCACTCATCCTCCCCTAAAATCCCCATGAAACAAACACATATCTTTAGCATTGCTTTTTTCTCTACACTCCTTCCTGGCCTAATCATTCTTGAAATGAACAAACCTTGGATTGACTCTCATAACCCCGTCCTGACGGATGTTCAGCTGCCACAAATACAAAACGGCTCACATACAAACGCATTTACACTTGACTTGGTTCAATCGGCAGCCATTCCTGTTAGCGAGTACTCAGCCCTCACGCACGAACTAGAACCACCAATACCTGTCACTGCAGGCACAGATACAAATGTTCACGACTCAGATTTACCATTGATCTGGAGAGAACACATTGTCCGTTCTGGAGAAAACATGGGTGAAATATTGCAAAAGCATCAGTTGCCTGTTCAGCCAATCATTGAGTCCGCTTCTGACATTGTCAATCTCGCCAATATTCGGGTCGGTAGAGTCATTAAGTTTGGCTACACCCAAGAATCAACCAAGCCGCACATTGTGCATTACCCAATGGGTGAAGACGACACACTTGTCATCGAATACCAAGACGATGAATGGTTTGCCAACACACTTTCCACACAATACGAAAACAAAGAAGATGTTCGTCATATGGTCATCCAAAGTTCACTATGGGCAGCGGCC